>NZ_BSND01000005.1:0-300000 GCF_030159795.1 Methylophaga thalassica
TTTCCTGCAACAAAGAAGCGAGAATTATACAGCTCTCTGCCAGACTGTCAACTTAATTTTTTACATTTTTTGAAACTGTAAACCTTAAGTCAAATGCCAATTCAATCAGCCTTTTCGGGCTCCCTCATCAACAAGAGGGGCGCATTCTACAGCGTATTGACGCAGCGTCAACAGGAAGATTTTCCCTTTTAGATATTTTATTACCTAGCTGTTTGAATCTATATGTTTTTTTATTTTCTTAAATTCAAATAGCTGTGAAAACATTCATTTTCTAGCTGCTTGAATGCTGCTTGTTCCGGTCAGAAAATCTTGTTATCGCCGTATTTGATTGTACTAAACAAATCAAAACTGACTTTCTGAGCGAACTCGATACTGGAGTTCGGCTCATTCCAAACTTACTTTAGAATGACCCAAGCAATTTTTTTCTTACCGGCTTGTATTAGATATTTGCCTGCGCCGAGCTGTAAACTAGGCTCAACTATATCCCACTCCACTTTCACACGCCCATTATTAAGCATATCTTTCGCCTGGGCTGAATTGGCAACCAGGTTGGCTTTATTTATAACAGCACCGATGGCTAGCTCAGTTTGTCCGTCCAATGAAATTTCGATTTCAGGTGTCCCCTCAGGCACTTCACCGTCAGTGATAACATTGCCAGCCCCCTTATGAGCAGTGGATGCGGCTTCTTCACCATGAAAACGAGCGACTATTTCTCTTGCCAGCTCAATCTTCACATCACGAGGGTTAGCTCCGTTGTCTACGCTAGCCTTCAGGTTTTCGATTTCTTTTATTGATTTAAATGACAGTAGCTCATACCAGCGCCACATCAGTGAGTCAGGGATAGAGACTATCTTTTGAAACATGGTACCTGGCGCTTCGGTAATGCCCACATAGTTTCCTAGAGACTTAGACATTTTCTTGATGCCATCCAAACCTTCTAATAATGGTGTCATGATAACGACTTGTGAATCTTGTCCTTCGGCCTTCTGTAATTCACGCCCCATTAATAGGTTAAATTTCTGATCGGTTCCGCCAAGTTCAATATCAGCTTTTAACGCAACAGAGTCATAGCCCTGTACCAAAGGGTAAAGAAATTCGTGAATTGAAATTGATTGATTTGCTTTAAAGCGTTTTTTGAAATCGTCACGTTCTAACATCCGAGCCACACTTAACTTTCCTGCTAACTTAATCATGAAGTCAGCACCTTTTTCTTTAAACCATTCGGAATTAAAACGTATTTCAGTTTTACTCGGCTCTAAAATTTTAAAGACTTGTTCTTTATAAGTTTTAGCGTTTTCTTCAATTTCTTCGGCTGTGAGTGGCGGACGAGTGGCACTTTTCCCCGTTGGGTCGCCAATAAGCCCGGTAAAGTCACCAATCAAAAAGATGACGGTATGCCCCATCTGTTGAAATTGACGCATTTTATTGAGAAGAACGGTGTGTCCGAGATGCAAATCAGGTGCAGTGGGATCGAAACCTGCTTTTATTCTTAACGGTTTTCCTGTGGAGAGTTTTTCAATAAGCTCGCTTTCAACTAAAATTTCTTCCGCACCACGACGAATCTCAAGCATCGCCTCATCTACAGGGATCATTTACAGCACTCCAAGTTCTTGTGTTTTAAGTGGTCGGCAATATTATCACAACAGACATAAAATAAGGGGTTCCAATTCTGATCATTTATTGAGAGAATTGGGAGAATTTATAATTTTACCAAGAGTTTGCATATGAAACGTAATAGACTTTTGAACTCCCCAGCAAAGTCAAAACTGTTCTCAAGTGAAAAAAAGTTCTATGGCAAACGTCATCATTACATAGCCTTATCAATTGCAAGCGTGATCGGTGTATTTGTCACCAGCATGGTTCTGGCGACCAGCACCCCAGTCAGCACTGATACTAAATCGCAAACAATTAACCTTCCAGGCCAGATTGGTGCTGAACATACGGCAAACTCTGATGATTCATCAAAACAGTCTGTTCAATTAAGTCTGGCAACACCTGAACAACCAACTGTCAATAATCCACAAACTGAATTAGTTGATATTCCTGACTCTAGCGATCTTGGTGTTGCAGAATCTGCACAGCTTGAACGCATTAATTTAGAAGAATCTCAACAGGAAGAACAGTCTGTATCAGCTACTACAGATGAAAGAGTTAATATGGCAGCCTCGACTGAAGAAGCGGTTGATCCTTCCATAGCAGAATGGAAGCAAGTGACCGTTAAGTCTGGTGACAATCTATCACTCATTTTTCCTAAAGTGGGTTTATCAGCACGCGATGTCTATAACGTTGCACAAACTGGAAAATCTATTAAACCATTACTCAATCTTAAACCAGGTCAGGAATTACACTTCGGCCTAACTAAAGATGAAGAAGGACAAACCCAACTTAAGCAACTTGATCTGATTTTTAGTCCTATCAAAAAATTAGAATTAGTGGCCACTCAAGATGGCTATAAGGCTGAAATACTTACAAAAGAAACCGATAAACGCCAAAAACAAGTATTTGGTGAAATTGAATCGTCATTATTCGGTTCAGGTTTACAGGCGGGTCTATCAGATAAACTCGTGATGGAATTAGCCCATATTTTTGGTTGGGATATCGACTTTGCTCTTGACTTGCGTCAGGGAGATAGTTTCAAAGTGATTTTCGAAGAAGATTATCTTGATGGGAAAAAATTTGATGACGGCGATATCTTAGCCGCTGAATTTACAAACCGAGGCAAAACATTTCGAGCTGTTCGTTACACAGACAGCGAAGGTAATACACATTACTTTACTCCTCAGGGTGAAAGTATGAGAAAAACCTTCACCAGAACACCCGTGCACTTTAGCCGTATCAGTTCTGTCTTTAATCCTAATAGAAAACATCCAGTATTAAAAACAAACAGACCGCATCGTGGTGTTGATTATGCTGCACCGACAGGCACCCCTATCTTGGCAACAGGGGATGGCAAGGTCGACTTTATTGGAAATAAAGGTGGTTATGGTCGTGTAATTATCTTATCTCACGGCGGTAAATACACAACACTATACGGCCACATGTCAAAATTCAAATCAGGTTTAAAACGAGGCCAACGTGTTAAACAAGGACAAGTCATTGGTTATGTCGGTATGAGTGGTCTGGCTACAGGTCCACATTTACATTATGAATTCCGTATCAATGGTGTTCACCATAATCCATTAACCGTGGCGCTGCCAAAAGCTGAACCGCTGAACGCAAAATACATGGCAGATTTCAAACAAAAGTCTCAACCACTGCTTGTGCAACTGGATTCATTAAAAGTCCCTACATTGGCACTTAACCAAAACTAAAATATATGAGTCTATATATTGGTGTGATGTCTGGCACCAGTCTTGATGGTATTGATGTATCTATCACTGACTTCAATGATCAGCAGATACGTTTGATTGCTGCTGAGACTTACCCATTCAGTAATCAGTTAAGAAGAGATCTGCATCAGCTAATTAGTTCAGCCAGAACTCACTTACAACAATTAGGGCAAATTGATATTGCCTTAGGTCATGCCTATAGCCAGGCAATCAATCAGCTTCTGAATGAAACACAAATAGCTGCAAATTGTATTGCAGCGATAGGCTGTCATGGACAGACTATTTTCCATGCACCAGAAGCTCAATATCCGTTTAGTATGCAAATAGGCAATGCAAATGTTATTGCTGAGAAAACAGGGATAACGACTGTCGCAGACTTCCGTCAAAGGGACATGGTTCTTGGTGGCCAGGGAGCACCATTAGTTCCAGCATTTCACCAAGCCCTTTTTCACTCTGATAATGAAAACAGAGTCATTGCAAACATCGGGGGTATTGGTAATATCACCATTTTGCCAAAAGATAAAAATAAAGCCGTTTCTGGCTTTGATACAGGCCCTGGAAACGTACTCATGGATGAATGGTATCAGCAACACCACTTGGCATTATATGATGCTAATGGTGACTGGGCTCGAGACGGTATCATTGATGAACAACTGTTGGAAACGCTCATGGCAGATAGTTTTTTTCAACAGTCCATACCCAAAAGTACAGGTCGAGAATACTTCAATTTAAAATGGCTGAGCAATATTCTGGCTAATATTGATAAACCTATTCCAGCGAAAGATATTCAAAAGACCTTATTGGAAATGACAGCTCGTTCAATAAGTGATGCCATCATTAATTATGCTGATAATACGGATGCCGTCTTTGTCTGTGGCGGTGGCTCACATAATCAAGTTTTGATGGATGCCTTACGCAAGAACCTATCAGGTGTCAGAGTCGATACGACATCCAGTCTAGGCCTTGCACCCGACTGGGTTGAAGCATGTGCCTTTGCTTGGTTAGCCATGCGAACGCTGTCTCATGCTTCAGGTAACTTGCCTGCCGTCACTGGTGCAGAAAAGTTAAGTCTTCTTGGCGCAATCTACCCATCTAACATCGCTTCATAAGCTGTCAGAGACATTAGTGTTTCAGGCAAATGAGTTATATCACTCACATTCATCTGGCATAACCAGCCAGTATCAAATGGATCTTGGTTAATTAATTGTGGTGTATCTGTTAATGGCAGATTGACTGCAGTTACTACGCCAGTCAGCAGAGAATAAAACTCTGTCGCTGACTTCATTGATTCAATAACAAATAAGCTATCGCCTATATAGTAATTTTGCCCAATTACCGGTAAATGTACATGAGTAATATCGCCAAGTTGATCCTGCAAAAACTCACTAATCCCCAGTCTTAGTTCATTTCCGCCATCGAGTGGAGTCAACCATATATGCTGTGATGAGAAAAAGCGTTGATTAACATCGACCATACAAACTGTTCAACGATTTTAACCTTTGTGAAATTTCGGGACTAAACATATCCCAATTAAACTGCCAAAGCCAGTTACCCATCATTGTTCCTGGTACATTCATTCTATGTTTACCATCTAGGGACAGGATATCTTGCAATGGTAAGATCGCTAACTCTGATACCGAACGTAAGGCAGAGCGAATCAGTAGCCATGGCATAGACTCTGTTGTTTCCCCGAAGTAGGCCTGAATATGAGCTTTAGTGTGCTCATCAAGCTGCTGATACCAGCCCAGAGTGGTATTGTTATCATGTGTGCCAGTATAAGTCACACTGTCTTCACATTGCTGGTGTGGCAGATAGGGATTTGAAGCATCACCACCAAAGGCAAATTGAAGAATTTTCATGCCCGGCATTCCATATTTTTCCCGAAGCTTAGTTACTTCTTCGGTAATAATGCCTAAATCTTCCGCGACTAAAGGTAGCTCACCAAAATAGTCTAATAATTCATCAAATAACTGCTCACCGGGTGCAGGCTTCCATTCACCATCTACTGCCGTTTCACATGTTGCAGGAATTTCCCAACAAGCCTCAAACCCTCGGAAATGATCAATTCTGATTAAGTCAAAAAGTGCGAGCTGTGTTTTTAAGCGCCGTTTCCACCAATCAAAATTCTGTTGAATGTGATGTTGCCATTCATACAATGGATTACCCCAGCGCTGGCCTGTTTCAGAAAAATAATCAGGGGGAACCCCTGCAACCCGGGTAGAAGCCCCTTGCTCATCCAAGGTAAATAATAATGGCTCTGCCCAAACATCAGCACTATCATGGGCTACAAAGATAGGCATATCGCCAAATAACTTGACACCTTTCTTATTCGCATATTCTCGTAGTTGCTGCCACTGAGTGAAAAACACATATTGCTCGAAGCGACGAATCATCAATGCTTCATCGCGTTCCTGTCTTACTTTATTTAACGCGTCAGGATGCCGTTCACGGAGTTCCTGTGGCCAGTCAAACCAGGCGCGAGCCTGATTGAGATGACGAATTTCACGAAACAGCACATAATCATCAAGCCAATACTGCTGTTCACTACAAAACGAAATAAACTGCTGATTATCTTCCTCAGAAGCATTTTTCAGAAACTGACGATATGCCGTAGCCATTAAGCGCGACATTTTGGCGTCATTTAGTTTTGTCGGTTCCGCCCAGCTTTGCGATTTTAATGTCTCACGGCAAATAAACCGGTTATTACCCGCATGAGCAGACAAACACTGATATGGTGAGCCATCTTCGTGCGTTGGGCCAAGTGGTAACATCTGCCAGACAGTGCCGCCAGAAGCACAGAGAAAATCAATGAATTTAAAGGCATCTGCTCCGAGATTACCCGAAGGTAAACTCGTTATATGTAAAAGGATACCGCTTCGCCGCTTATTGAATACTTTTGCTTGATTCACTAGTTAACTTCCACGCCTCATTGTTCCCGACTGTTCCACACCAGCGCCACCATGAGAAACTACTTCAGATAATTTTTGCGGGACAACCTCACCTAACATTTGATACAGGTTAGACAAATGCAGACGATACAAACGCTCAAAATCACTCACACTATCAGCTGAGTTATAGTCGCCAAACCACCAGAACCAGTCTGAGCCTTCACAAATGGCTAGTTGCCTTTCAAGTGCCAGTTGCATTTCTGGCTCAAACTCTTTGCTTGCCATCACCTTATCAAAGGTTTTTTTCGCATCACTCAATAAGTCCCAGGCTCGGTTCTTGTCTTTATCGCCTATCCAGGTGGAGTAAGAACCATAAACCCAGCTCCCACCGACCATTTTAGGCAACTCGGCAGCTTGAACCCCATTCTCAAGACATTCAGTGAATGTGGTAAGTTCGATATCAGGATGCTCAGACAAGGTTCGATACAAACTCTGTAGAAAATAATAGCCATTGTATGAGTAATATTCCCAGGCATTTTCTCCATCCAAAATCACAGAAATGACCCGGTCATCATCCCCCTCGGTATTGGCTTTAATATTGAGGATATGATGGACGAAATCATTGACAGCATCATCAGCCCCCCATTTTGTATAGGTAAAACCAATCATATCCGAGAGACCGTCGTCTCTGTAATAGCAGACCGGTGACGTGCCAGGTAATTTATATGGTTTATGAATGCTTGCGTCAGTCATGCCAGAAAGTTTTAAACTATTTCTGAGCACATTTTCACCTGTGGCAGCCCATGTGAAGCCATGTTTAGCAATCAGTTTTAATGCCGCTTCTGAAACAGCACCTTCTGAAGGCCAACAGCCTTTAGGTGTAAAACCAAAAAAGGATTTAAAGACTTTTATCCCCTCTTCCATATGCCAGTGGGCACGCTGCTCTCCTCCCGGGTAATGGGTTTCAAGCGGTAGTTCAGCATCAGGCATCGCCTCATGAGCTGAATTGATATCAAGTAATAACGGGATGATGGGATGTGCATATGGCGTCACTGATAACTCAACACGTCCTGTTTCAGCAAGGCGGCGATAACGCGGTATCAAATCTTTTAACAGCTCACCAATAACAATCATCAACTGACGTCTGTCATGAAATGTGTAATGTCTGCCTTTTTTCATTAAAGCCTGAATGCGGACATCGCTGCGTCTGACTGACTCAGCCATCCAGACTAAGTGATACCAGACCAGCATATCGATCATAAACTGATCATTCACATAATTGAGGCGCTCAGAGTCGTTGAGAAGCCAACGCGCCATTTTGACAAGTTTGGCGAAATGCGGAAATGGCTGGATTAATTTTTCATCATTTGCGCGTAAACAGGCATTAATTAATGTTTTACGCTCTTCGGCGTGAACTGGCTGCACAGGAGAGTCCAGGGCAATCAGTAGTGGATCTTTTAACCTACCAGTACCTTTAAATCGCCCTTGCAACTGCTCATCATAGTCAGCAAGTTGCTCCAATAATGTCGGCGCAAAATTGACGACAGCTTTAGCACCAGCCACACTCTCCAAGTGCCACGCCATATCGACGTAATCCTTAATGGCATGAAGATATGTCCATGGCAACTGATACAGTCCACCCATAGGCTCACTGTATTGAGGCTGGTGCATATGCCAGCAAAGTACCACTTTTATTTTATCTGACATAACGATAATTTTGTCCTAACATTTCAGGTGTGACTAAAACCACGCCGTTTGGAGAGACGTAATAACGTTTTGCATCTTGTTCCGGATCTTCACCAATCACCGTACCTTCTGGAATAACGCAGCCTTTATCAATAACCACACGTTTAAGTACTGAGTGACGACCAATTGTCACATCTGGTAAAACGACGCTGTCTTCAACCAATGAGTAACTGTGTACCTCAACATTCGAAAATAAAACAGAGTGGCGCACAGTCGAGCCAGAAATGATACAACCTCCAGATACCATTGAATCGACAGCCATCCCTCTTCGGTCATCGTCATCAAACACAAATTTAGCCGGTGGCTGTTGCGCCTGATGTGTCCAGATAGGCCAATCATCGTCATACAGGTTCAACTCAGGTGTCACACCAATCAGTTCCAGGTTGGCAGACCAAAAAGCATCAATAGTCCCTACATCACGCCAATAGCCCGGGTCATTGCCCTGCACATCTTTATAAGGAAAAGCAACGACTTTATAGTTTTTAATCAGATTGGGGATAATATCGTGCCCGAAATCATGAGTCGAAGTGCGGGTATCGGCATCCTTGATTAACTGTTCATATAAAAATGCGGCATTAAAAACATAAATGCCCATCGAAGCCAGCGCCACATCTTCGCGGCCCAAAATAGGGGTTGGTTCATCAGGTTTTTCATTAAACGCCACGATGCGTCTGTTTGCATCTACCGACATCACTCCCAGTGACTTGGCTTCTTCAATCGGTACTTCAATGCAGCCAATTGTCATATCCGCGTTTTGAGCAACATGCTCAGCCAGCATATCACCATAATCCATTTTATAAATATGATCACCGGCCAGTATCAGAACATATTCCGGACCATGGTTTCTCAGGATATCGATATTTTGATAGACCGCATCAGCCGTGCCGGCATACCAGCCTCTCTCATTACGCTGTGATGCTGGTAGTAATTCGACAAATTCACCCAGTGCGCCTCGCATAAAGCCCCACCCCTGCTGAACATGCCTGATTAAAGAGTGAGCCTTGTACTGAGTGAGAATTCCCACACGCCGAATACCTGAGTTAACACAATTAGACAGAGGAAAATCAATAATTCTGAACTTACCACCAAATGGTACGGCGGGTTTAGCACGCCAATCCGTCAGTTGTTTAAGCCGAGAACCACGACCGCCGGCTAAAATTAAAGCCAAGGTATCACGGGTAAGACGACTGACAAAACGGGTACTATTGTTTTCACTCATAGATGAATTCTCCGGCAAAAAACCTATTATTTGTGCTGTAATATTGTTAGCCTGCCATAAGCAAGCATTGAACAGCAATTAAAATTTACAGGACAGTATGACGATGATTTTTGACAACAATTTGAATGAAGACATCATTAAAATTATAGAAGCTCGTCATCATGACCCATTTAGCGTGCTGGGCCTTCATCAGAATGCCGGTCAAGCTGAAATCCGCGCTTTTTTACCAGATACAGAAACCGCTACTATTGACGGCAAACTCCCAATGCAACGCGTTGAAGGTAGTGATTTTTTTGTTTGGAAAGGTCCTCAGGAAAAAATTACTTGGCCTTATAAAATACATCGTCACTGCCATAACGGTGAGCAAGTGGCTTACCATGATCCCTACAGTATCATGCCGCAAATATCAGACTATGACCTTCACCTTTTTTCTGAAGGTAAGCATTGGCATGCCTATAAAATTCTGGGTGCGCACTACTACGAAGTTGAAGGGATTAAAGGCACCTTATTCGCCACATGGGCCCCAGGTGCGGAACGTGTAAGTGTTGTCGGTAATTTCAACCAATGGGATGGTCGACGCCATCCTATGAGAGTAAGAGGAGCAACCGGTGTATGGGAAATTTTTATTCCTGAACTCATGCCGGGTGAACTCTATAAGTTTGAAATTAGGAGTCGCCAAGGTGGCTCACTGCACCTGAAAATGGATCCTTATGGACAACAATGTGAATTAAGACCCGGCACCGCCTCCATCATTACCCACCCAAGCAAACACCAATGGAGTGATGAGGAATGGCTTACAACCCGAGAACGAAGTAACTGGCTCCACACCCCCCATTCCATCTACGAAGTCCATCTCGGTTCATGGAAACGCCATCAGGATGGAGGTTTTTACAACTATCGTGAGTTAGCCGACGAGCTTGTGCCGTATGTCAACGAGATGGGGTTTACTCATATTGAATTGTTACCGATTACCGAACATCCTTTGGATATCTCATGGGGTTATCAAACTACCGGCTACTTTGCGCCAACCAGTCGCTTCGGCAGCCCCGATGACTTCCGCTATTTTGTCGATCAATGTCACCAACACGATATTGGCGTGATCTTAGACTGGGTTCCGGGCCACTTTCCTAAAGACTCGCATGGACTTGCTAAATTTGATGGGACAGCATTGTATGAACATGCAGATCCCCGACGCGGCGAACACCAGGATTGGGGCACACTTATCTTTAACTATGGCAGAAAAGAAGTATTTAACTTCTTATTATCGAGTGCTTTTTACTGGTTGGAAGAATTCCATATCGATGGGCTTCGTGTCGATGCAGTAGCCTCTATGTTGTATCTGGATTATTCAAGAAAAGAAGGAGAGTGGCTTCCAAACCAATATGGTGGCCGTGAAAACCTCGAAGTTATCGAGTTTTTCAAACACGTTAACAGCGTATTACACAGTGAGCACCCTGGTTGTATTATCACGGCTGAAGAGTCTACCTCCTACCCAATGATTTCTCGGCCAACAGATATCGGTGGTCTCGGTTTTTCTATGAAATGGAATATGGGCTGGATGCACGATATTTTAGAATATATGCAACAAGATCCCATTCATCGTCGCTATCATCACGATGATCTGACCTTTGGCCTGCTCTACGCATTCACAGAAAACTTTGTTTTACCTTTCTCTCATGATGAAGTTGTGCATGGCAAACGTCCGATGATCTACAAAATGCCTGGTGATGAATGGCAACGCTTTGCTAACTTACGCATGCTCTATACCTTCATGTTCAGCTATCCAGGCAAAAAACTGCTGTTTATGGGATGTGAATTTGGTCAGGGCAGCGAATGGAACTGTGAAAAAGATTTGGATTGGTATGTACTTGATTATCCAGTACATCAGGGACTGAAAAAACTGGTGGCGGATCTCAACAATACTTATAAAAGTCTGCCAGCATTGTATAAACACGAATTTGAATCACAAGGCTTTGAATGGATTGATTGTAATGACAGGGAACATTCCATTCTGAGTTATTTACGCAAAAATAATGAAGAATTTATTATTGCTGTATTCAACTTTACACCCGTTCCACGAGATAACTACCGTCTCGGCGTGCCTGAACTGGGGGATTACGAAATCATTATCAATTCAGACTCTGAGTATTACGCGGGTAGCAATTACCATAATCTGCCTGTTATCAGTGCTGAACAAACAGCGTGGTCAGACAGACCATATTCAATACAACTCAATCTACCGCCATTATCCGGGCTGATTTTGCAAAAGAAACATTGAACGAAAAGATAGGCTTATTCCTCCTGCTCTATCAGGGGGAATAAGCTATTGAGATTTACTTACTGTCTTAACTCGCGAATGAGTTTAATCAGATGTGTTGTTGAGCTGTCGTGAGCTGAAATCTCTGCATCATCTTTCAGTTCAGGAACAATCGCTTTAGCTAACTGTTTACCAAGTTCAACACCCCATTGGTCAAAAGAATTAATATTCCAGACCACACCTTGTACAAACACTTTATGTTCATACAATGCCACTAATTGCCCCAACATTTCTGGGGTAAGTTTAGGAAATAACAAGACGTTACTTGGTCGGTTTCCAGGGAAAACTTTATGAGGTAGCAGCGCTTCAAGCTCTTTGCCTTCATAACCTTCTTTAACCAGCTCAGCACGCACTTCTTCAGCTGTTTTACCTTTCATTAGCGCTTCGGCTTGCGCCAGGCCATTTGCTAATAGAATAGACTGATGATCACATTCTGGATAATGACTATTCACCGGCAAGACAAAATCGACTGGGATTAACTGTGTACCTTGATGAATCAACTGAAAATAGGCATGTTGGCCATTAGTACCCGGTGTACCCCAAATAACAGGACCGGTTTTATAGTTGATACGTGCGCCAGAACGGTTAATAAATTTACCGTTACTTTCCATGTCCAGCTGTTGCATATGGCTAGGGAAACGAGCGAGTGAGTGATCATAAGGTACAATCGCCTGGGTTTGTGAATTAAAGAAATTCACATACCAAATACCCAACATACCCATGATCACTGGGATATTTTCTTTCAATGGTTGCTGACGGAAATGGTTATCCATCTGATGACCACCATCAAGCAAACGCTCAAAATTATCCATACCGGTATAGAGAGCTATCGGCAGACCAATGGCACTCCACAAGGAATAGCGGCCACCGACCCAGTCCCAGATTTCAAACATATTGGCAGTATCAATACCAAATTTAGCGACTTCATCAGCATTGGTTGAGACAGCAACAAAATGTTTTGCTACATCTTCTTGTTTACCTTGTTTCAAAAACCAATTACGTGCTGAGTGAGCATTTGTAATCGTTTCCTGAGTGGTGAAGGTTTTTGAGGCAACAACAAATAAGGTCGTTTCAGGGTTTAATTTTTCTAAGGTTGTGCTTAAATCTGTGCCATCAACATTAGACACAAAATGCACACCCATCCCATCAATACCATAAGGCTCAAGTGCATCACAAATCATGGCAGGCCCTAAATCGGAGCCGCCGATGCCGATATTAACAATGTCTGTAATCTTTTTACCTGAGAACCCTAACCACGTGCCACTATGTACCTGCTCACAAAAATTACGCATTTTATCAAGCACAGCGTTGACCATTGGTATGACATCTTTGCCGTCCACCATCACCGGTGTATTACTTCGATTTCGAAGCGCGGTGTGTAATACAGCCCGACCTTCCGTATGGTTAATGGCTTCACCTTTGAACATACGCTCAATCCAGTCCTGAATTTCAACGGCTTCAGCTAACTGGATTAACTTATCTACTGTTTCTTGAGTAATACGGTTTTTGGAGTAGTCCAGTAACAAATCACCACTTTTGATAGAAAATCGTTCAAACCGGTTTGAGTCAAGCGCAAACTGCTCACGCATGGATACGAATTTCAGGTCAGAATAGTGTCTGACCAAAGACTGCCATTCAGGTATATTCAAAGGTGTCATAGTTCTTAGATTTCTTGTATTAGTTATAATTATTGACTGAGGAATGAAGGCAGTTCAGCCCATTTTATGGTCTGCTGCTCCCCTGTCGCCATGGTTTTAATACCGATTGTTTGGTTAGACACTTCTTCATCCCCCAGAATAAGTGTCCAACGAGCTCCACTTCGATCAGCGCGTTTGAATTGGCTTTTAAAACTACCACCACCGCAATGGCTTATCAACCTTATACCAGGAAGCTCATCGCGTAAGCGTTCGGTTAATAACGCGGCCTGTGCCATGGCTTGTTCACCCACGGCGACTAAATACGCATCAGTTTGCTTTATTTCAGGTAGAGCGTCAGTTGCTTCAAGCAGAGCCACAAGGCGCTCTAAACCAATAGCAAAGCCAATTGCTGTAGCCTCTTTGCCTCCCAGCTGAGCTACTAAGCCATCATAACGACCGCCTGCACAGACTGTACCTTGTGAGCCAAGCTGATCCGTAACCCATTCGAATACAGTTTTACCGTAATAATCCAAACCTCTGACCAGTCTTGGATTAATTTCATAGGCAATATCGACACTGTCGAGTATCTGACATAACTGTTCAAAATGTTGCTTAGATTCTTCATCCAGATAATCGATTAATTTGGGTGCAGCGTCATTGAGCGCTTGCATCTCTGGATTTTTACTATCCAGAATCCGCAGAGGATTCGAATGTAAACGGCGCTGACTATCCTCATCAAGTTCTGACTGATGTTGTTCAAAGTAGGCAATTAATACTTCACGGTAGGCTAAGCGAGCTTCTGTGCTGCCTAACGAGTTTATCTGTAACGTTACACCTTTCAAGCCTAATGCTTTCCATAGCCTCGCCGTCAGCATAATCATCTCAGCATCGATATCAGGGCCATTAAAACCATAGGCTTCAACACCTATTTGATGGAACTGGCGATAACGGCCTTTTTGCGGACGTTCATGACGGAACATGGGCCCCATATACCAGAGACGCTGTGTTTGGTTGAGTAAACCGTTTTGCATGGCTGCACGAACACAGCCAGCCGTACCTTCCGGACGTAGCGTCAAACTGTCGCCATTGCGATCCTCAAAGGTATACATTTCTTTTTCGACGATATCAGTGACTTCACCGATGGAACGTTTAAAAAGCTCTGTTTTTTCAACAATTGGGAAACGAATTTCTTGATATCCATAACCAGCAAGAACATCTTTTAAGATAGTTTCTATCACTTGCCAGTATGGGGTTGCTTCAGGGAGAATATCGTTCATCCCCCTGATAGAGCGGATAATCTCTGCCACGTCTAACTAATATCCTTTATCGGTATTGTTTTAATATTACTTTGTTGTTGTTTTTGTATTTCAATACGCTTGCGTATTTGCTGCTCCAGCTCGTCCACCAAAGCCTCATTTTCTACTTTATGGTTTGGCTTTCCATCGACATAGAGCAAATTGGGTGTACCGCCTGTCAAACCAATGGCCGCTTCTTTCGCTTCACCTGGACCATTTACAACACAGCCAATAACAGCCACATCCATCGGCTCTGTAATATCTTCAAGTCTGGCTTCAAGAGCATTAACTGTAGAAATGACATCGAATTGCTGACGAGAGCATGAAGGACAGGCAATTAAGTTGATACCTTTACTACGAATTCGCAAGCTTTTTAAAATATCAAAGCCGACTTTGATTTCTTCTACAGGATCTGCAGCAAGTGAAACACGAATGGTATCGCCAATGCCTTCAGATAGTAGCATTCCCAGGCCTATCGCTGACTTGACTGAACCAGAACGCAAACCACCGGCTTCCGTGATCCCTAAATGCAGTGGTTGTTCAATCTGCTGAGCAAGTTTTCTGTATGCATGCACTGTCATAAACACATCAGATGCTTTTAGACTGACTTTAAAATCGGGATAGTTCAACCTATCCAGAATATCAATATGTCTCAACGCCGATTCAACTAAAGCATCTGGAGTAGGCTCACCATATTTTTTCTGTAATTCTTTTTCTAAAGACCCCGCATTCACACCAATACGAATAGGAATGCCGTGATCACGTGCACTATCGACAACAGCACGGACACGTTCTTCCCGTCCGATATTACCCGGGTTAATTCGCAGACAATCGACACCAAGTTCCGCAACACGTAGCGCAATTTTGTAATCAAAATGGATATCAGCTACCAGCGGAATAGAGACTTGTTGTTTAATTTTACCGAAGGCTTCTGCAGCATCCATGGTAGGCACAGAAACACGCACAATATCAGCGCCTACATTTTGTAATGCCTTAATTTGAGCTACAGTGGCGGCGACATCAGTCGTCTCAGTATTTGTCATACTTTGAACTGCAACAGGTGCATCACCACCAACAGCAACATTACCGACCATTATCTGTCTGGATTTTCTCCGCTGAATATTGACTGTCGTATTTTCCATCATGACTGAGCTCCTAACGTCAGTTTTGCGACATTGCCCTGTGTGTATGGCGCCAGATCAACAGGTTTACTGTTGTAAGTAACATCAGCAAAATCTGCTTTACCTAATAAAATTTTTACTGGCAGTTCACTTTTTAACTCAACAGATTGTTTGGCTTTCATGACTTGGCTTAATAAGACATTCATCGCCGTATCAGTTACTTCAACCCAGCAGTCGCCACTAAAAGACATTTTGAGGATATTTTGTTGAGGTTCTGATGCTGATTCTGACGCCGTATTGGCCACATCAGCAATATCCGTATCCTCAGCTGAATCAACCGCACTGTTATCGGGTTCGACTGCACCAGCAGTGTCATCTTCTGGCATTAAGTCAGGCGAATCCGCTACCGGTTCATGACTAGTAACAGTCTCTTGATCAGCCGGTTTATCAAGTTCAGTTTTATCCGGAACTACTGAACCAACCTCATCCGCTTCGCTAGAGGTTGACGTTTGATTGGTTTGCCACTGTTGGTAAGCTGACCAAATAATAAAGGTGCCGACAAGTAGAAAAATAATCATCAACCAGGGGAATGGTTTTTGTTCTACAGCGCCGAGAGTCTTAACCAGTCTTGGCTCATCATCAACCAGTAAATACTCGTCATTAAAGACAGCTAGCATTTCTTCCTGAGGTAAACCCAAAAATTTCACATAGCTGGCAAAATAGCCACGAGCATATGTCCGTCCATGCAGTTTATCCCACTGCTGATTTTCGAGATAAATAATAATATCTCTGGTTAAACGGAGCTGTGTTGCCACTTCTGCTACGGATAATTTTTTATTTTCACGTGCCTGCTGAAGACGTGCTCCAAGACTCGGGGTATTCGAAGTCACTACAAAATCGTCATTCAAATCACTCATCACTCAACAAGCCCTTGGTTAACAATACGCATCTCATCCGAATCAGGAAAACGAGAACGCAAAATAAGTTTATAGCTGGATACAGCGTTTTTATCAGCTAATTTAGTTTCAATTTTGATCCCCAACAAAAGGGCTTGTGACGTCCAACTAGCCGCTTGCTGAAAGCGTTGAATATAGCCTCTGGCCTGTAAATAATTTTGTTGTTGATAACTGATAGAAGCCATTTTTAATAAGGACTTAGGTAATCTTGGCGCCATCTGTAATGCTTTACGGAAATAACCTTCCGCTCGATCTGTAGCCCCTGCTTTTTCCGTACAAAGCCCGGCATTTTCATAAGCCAGAGCAGCACTGGAGTACAGTGGATTTTCTAATGCCTTAAGAAAGCGTTTCTCAGCTTCATCATATCTAGACTGCTGACATAAAAAAACACCGTAGTTATTTTGTGCTTCTGAATAATCGGGTTCTAGTTGAACAGCCCTTTCGAAATGTTCTTCTGCTTTATCGTTCTCACCTAAGTACTGATAGAGAAGTGCAATCGTGTTATGCGCACTGGATAAATTAGGATTTTGCTTTAACGCTTTTTCTAATTTTTCCAAGGCAATTTTGTAATCACCACGCTGCATGTAATTCAAGCCAAGACGCATGTTAATGTCAGCAGCTTTTGCATCCTTTGCAACATATTCGCTTCTCGTACCACCGGTACTATTACACGCAGTGAGAACAAAAAACGCTATCAAAATTAAAGCAAAACTGACGCGATTACTCATCGATGAAACACAACCTCCTGAGCTCGCATACGTTCACTTCGACGTGACTTATCCTGTACTTCGCCAGCAAGCTGACCACAGGCAGCGACAATATCATCACCTCGAGTTTTTCTAACCGTAGCAACGAGACCTTGATCGATCAAATATTGCTGAAACCTGACAATCTGATTACGCGAAGAACATTTGTAATGTGTTCCAGGAAACGGATTAAAAGGGATCAAATTAATTTTGTTTGGTAAACCTTTTAAAAGTCGAACCAAGTCTTTTGCATCCTGGATGGAATCATTAATACCATCCAACATCACATATTCGACGGTAATATGACGTCGCTGCTGACCGACAACATAACGCTTGCAAGCCGCCAATAACTCTGCAATCGGGTACTTCTGGTTAATCGGAACAATTTGATTTCTTAACTCATCATTAGCCGCGTGTAATGAAATGGCCAGACTCACATGACAATCTTCGCGAAGTTTATCAATCATCGGTACTATTCCAGAGGTACTCAATGTCAATCGCCGCCATGAAATACCATAACCAAAATCATCACGCATCAAGTTCATAGCGGTGACAACATTACTATAGTTAGCCAACGGCTCCCCCATTCCCATCATCACCACATTGGTGACAACTCGGTTACCTTTGGGATCTTTACCTAAAGCTTCATTGGCAATCCATAACTGCGCAATAATTTCTGCAGCATCCAGATTGCGATTAAAACCTTGTTGGGCTGTTGAGCAAAATGTACAGGTCAACGCACAGCCGACTTGAGAAGATACACATAAGGTTCCTCTCCCACTTTCGGGAATAAAAACCGTCTCGATAGCATTGCCACAGGAGAGTTTAATAATCCATTTACGTGTGCCATCCTGAGAGATATGTTCGTGCATCACTTCAGGCAATTTAATTTCAGCAACCGCCTGCAATTTTTCTCTTAGTGCTTTGCTCAGATTACTCATCTCAGCAAAGTCAGTGATCCGATATTTATGGATCCACTGTAAAAGCTGACGAGCACGGAAAGGTTTTTCGTCTAATTCGACGAAAAACGCTTCCAGACCATGCAGGTCTAATCCCAGAAGATTCGTGCGTTCAGTCATAAATTACTCTTAGCGTGTACGGGCGCAAACTTCATCATCAGCGAAGAAGTAAGACACTTCACGTGCAGCACTTTCAACTGAGTCAGAACCATGTACCGCATTTTCATCAATGCTTTGAGCGAAATCAGCACGAATTGTACCTGCAGCGGCTTCAGCTGGGTTTGTTGCACCCATCAGATCACGGTGAGTTAAAACCGCATTTTCACCTTCCAGTACTTGAACGATAACGGGTCCAGAAGTCATAAAGCTGACAAGGTCTTTAAAGAAAGGACGTTCTTTGTGTTCCGCGTAAAAGCCTTCCGCTTTTTCTTGTGACAGGTGCATCATTTTTGCAGCCACAATTTTTAAGCCTGCTTTTTCAAAGCGCGTGTAAATTTCACCAATGACATTTTTTGCAACAGCATCAGGTTTGATGATAGAAAGAGTGCGTTCAATCGCCATGTTATTCCTCTATATTTAATTTGAGTCAAGAAAATCCTGATATTCTAGCATTTCTCAGCCATCTAATATCAATGTTGTGAAACAAATCACGTTAAATCTGTTTTTACTTTGGATTTTATGGCAAAAGCATTACTATCAGATGACTATTTAGTAACCATAGGAAGCCATTTTGACTACCCAATCTGCATTTAAGCGCATCGGACTTTTTATTCGTAAAGACGACCCTGTTATGGAAAATGCGGTTGAGCAGGTAAACGAATTTCTGGCAACACGGGATTTAACCGTGGTGTGTAATGAGCCACTGTCATTTTTACCGTCACTGGATGTTATTTCAATTAAAGAATTCAAAACCCATTGTGACCTGACAATTGCGATTGGTGGTGATGGTACCCTGCTTTCTGCATCACGGGCACTGGCTGGCACAAATATGCCAGTGGTAGGTATCAATGTGGGTAGACTCGGTTTTCTGGCTGATGTCACATTAACGAATTTAGCACACCAACTTGATGCTATTCTTTGTGGCCACTACCGTGATGATAGACGTTTTTTACTCAACGCAACCATAAAAAATTCGACAAAAACACCCAGCATTGCCATGAATGATGTCGTCATTCATTCTCATCAGAATTTACATATGATTGAGTTTGAAACTCATATCAACGGCCGTTTTCTGAATAGTCAGCGTGCCGATGGGATTGTTGTCTCTACCCCAACAGGCTCAACAGCCTACGCCATGTCAGCAGGTGGGCCTATTCTTGATGTTGATCTGGATGTTGTCGTTTTAGCTTCAGTCTGTCCCCACACATTAAGTAACCGTCCTTTAGTCATTTCTGCCAATAATGTGATTGAAATTACATTAAGTGAAAACAACATCACTACAGCCATGGTGACGTGTGACGGACGTCCTGGGCTGGTTTTACAACCAGGCCAGACTGTTCGCATAGAAAAACACGAAAGTCGAATCAGACTATTGCATCTTGAAGATCACGACCATTATTCTATTCTCCGCGCCAAACTGGAATGGGGAAGAAAGTTAACATGCTAATCAGTCTGACTGTTAGGAATTTAGCCGTTGTAGAAGATCTCGCTCTGACATTTGAACCTGGTATGACATCGCTAACCGGTGAGACTGGTGCGGGTAAATCAATGCTGGTTGATGCACTTAGTCTGGTACTTGGTGACCGCGCAGATTCAAACATGATTCGCCATGGTGCCGAACGTGCTGAAATTGAAGCTGATTTTAATTTAGACAACAACACGACCTTGGCTAAATGGTTACAAGAAAATGAGTTAGACGAAGATGAACAATGTCATTTACGCCGTACGATAAGCCGTGACGGCCGCTCTAAGGGGTATATTAACGGTCGTGCGGTCCCGCTAGCCTTGTTGAAAGAAGTCAGTGAACGCAGTATTGATATTCATGGTCAACATGCACATCAATCACTAATTCGGCCACAAACACAACGAGAAATTTTAGACATTGTCGCAGACAATAAAGCCTTACTGAATAACTTAAAAACAGCCTATCGCGACTGGTCAGCCTCTCAGCAAGAACTTGAGCTACTGCAAAGCCAGGCTGAAGAGCAGAAGGCAAAACAAGAATTACTGCAGTATCAGGTATCAGAGCTGGAAAGCTTTCAGTTAACAGAAACGCATATTCAAGACCTTCTTCAGCAACAGAGTCAACTTGCCAATGCCTCCCAGCTCATTAGTGTGGCCGAAGCCGGTTTACATCGCATTTTTGATGAAGAACAAGCAGCGGCCTACGATATTATCAATCACACATTAAGTGAGCTCGAGAAACTACAAGATCTTGAACCACGCTTTGCCAGCGCCGTTGAAACGCTTAACGCCGCCATTATTAACCTCGATGAAACAGCAAATGACTTGCGGCATTATCTGGATCATATCGATCTTGATCCGGCTCGTTTGAACGCGATCGAAGATGAATTGTCACAACTTCACGATATTGCGCGTAAGCATCATGTCGAGGTTGAACAACTCCCCGCACTATATGAAGAATTAAGTACAGAGCTGGAAAGGCTTTCGAATAGTGAAGTCCACCTTGCCGAACTGCAGAAAGCCTTATCAAACAAAGAGGCAAATTGCCTTGCATTAAGCCGTGAAATACACGAAAAAAGAGTCAAAACGGCCAAACCACTAGCTAAACAGATTTCAGCATCAATCAAACAGCTGGCCATTCCTTCAGGCGAAATAGACATCGAAGTCGTTGCTAATAGTGATGAAAAATTCTCAGAACATGGTATGGACAGCGTTCGTATCCTAGTTAGAACGAACCCAGGACAACCATCAGGTGAGCTAGCAAAAGTAGCTTCCGGTGGTGAGCTGGCACGGATTAGTCTGGCAATTCAAGTTGTCACAGCAGGAAAACGCACTGTTCCAACCTTAATTTTTGATGAAGTTGATGTAGGCATAGGTGGAAGCGTTGCGGAAGTCGTTGGGCAACACCTAAGAAAACTGGCAACTACGCAGCAAGTCATCTGTATTACTCATTTACCTCAAGTCGCTGCGCAAGCGCATCATCAGCTACAAGTGAACAAGAAACATTTAGATGACAGCACGCACATTGTTGTTGATAAGCTCGACAGACAACAACGAATTGAAGAAATTGCCAGAATGTTAGGTGGCGTGAACCTGACCCAAAAAACACGCTCTCACGCAGAAGAAATGTTGGATCAGGCTCAACAATAAAAATAACCCAAAGCTATTGTTCTTTTTGACACAGACGACAAATGCCATAGATATACAAGCTATGGTCAGTCATCTCAAACCCTTTTTCTTTAGCAATAGCACGTTGACGTTGCTCAATCACTTCATCAACAAATTCTTCAATGCGATTACAGCGAACGCATAAAAGATGGTCATGATGACTGCCATCTTGTAATTCAAATACAGCATGTCCGCCTTCAATGCTCAGTCTTGAAACTAAGCCTGCACCTTCAAATTGTGTCAGCACACGATAAACCGTTGCTAAACCAATTTCTTCTCCCATATCCAGTAATGCCTTATAGACATCTTCCGCACTCATGTGACGTAATTCAGAGGTTTCCAGAATCTCCAAAACTTTTAGTCTTGGCAGCGTCACTTTTAATCCAGCTTTTCGTAAATCTTGTCTTTCCATTATTATTGTTGCCTCGTAGAAATGCTGCGAATAGAGTATCATCGCAGATTGGTAATTAACTACAGAAATTAATACTAAATGAAAAGCTCCGTTGTTTACAGCCTTTCCTTGGCAGTTCTTTTATCGTTGTCAGCTTGTAGCACTGATAAAATCCCCGGTGTTTACCGCATCGACATTCAGCAAGGTAATGATGTTACTCAAGAAATGCTCAATCAACTTGAACCTGGTATGACCAAAAATCAAGTTGCTTATGTCATGGGAACACCACTACTAATTGACACTTTTCATCCTAATCGTTGGGACTACCTCTACAGCTACCAACCTGGCGGTGAAGATCGTGAGCAGCGCAGAATTACACTTCACTTTGATGAGGCAGATAAGCTGATACGTATTGATGGTGATACTCGGACTGTGGCGAAAGCCGATTTACCTCAAGTAGAACGTCAGGATAAAAATGTTATTGTTCCTCTCACTGAGAAAAAATCAGGACTTTTCTCTAAAATGAAAAGCTTGGTAGGTCTGGGCGACGATGATGAAGATGTAGAAGTTATCGAAGGTACAAATCCTGCGAAGCCAGAAATTGATCAACAACAGGTTCCCGATACAGATATTCAATAAAAAAAGGCGCCTTTGGCGCCTTTGTTTATACTGGTTTTTCAAACTCATCAGTCGTGGGGTTGTAGCACATTAGCTCACCTTTATCGAGATCGAAATACCACCCGTGTAATCTGAGCGTACCTGCTTCAACCCGTTCTTTGATGCACTCAAATGTCATCAGGTTTTGCAAAGAAACAAGTACAGCTCGCTGTTCACACAATTTTAGCTGAACACTCTCATGTTCTTGTTTATGATTCACTTTTACCCAATCTTTCGCATTTTGTGCAATCGATACCCAACGGTGAATAAATTTTGAATCTTCCACACCTTCACTTTGCCACAAAGCGCGGATCCCGCCACAATTCCCATGCCCCATCACCACAATGCTTTCGACTTTCAGCGCATTAACGGCAAACTCCAAAGCCGAACTGGTACCATGATGATTATTGTCTGTTTCACATGGTGGTACTAAGTTTGCAACGTTTCTCACTGTAAAAATATCGCCGGGATCACAGTCAGTCAAAATAGCCGGATCTACACGTGAATCACAACATGCAATCATAAGTATTTTAGTTGGCTGCCCTGTTTTCATGCTGTCATAGAGCGCTTTATCATCACCAAAATACGTTTTCTTGAATCGAGAAAAACCCTCTAATAATTTATACGTAGTAGGCATCTTATTTTTGTTATCTCAAAATTGTAAAAATGGGTTGTGGCGTTTTTCATCAGCTAAGGTGGTGGTTGGTCCGTGGCCTGAATGCACAACTAAGTCATCTGGTAAAGCAAGCAGTTTTCTCAAGCTCTGTTGCATCAATGCTGCATTGCCCATTGGTAGATCTGTTCTCCCAACACTCCCAGCAAACAAGGTATCACCCACAAAAATATCACTGCTCGTATAGTAACAACCTTGTCCTGGTGTATGCCCTGGAGTAGATATAAATCTTAACTGTGTTTCACCTAAGTTTATAACATCACCATCATCAACTAAATGGTCTATTCTACCGCATGGACGATTCATATGAGGGGCGCCAAACCAGTCACCTTGTTGCGGTAAGGTATCAAACAGGATTTTTTCTAGTCTGGGGAGATATGTTTCAGCATCAAAACGATTCTGAATTTGGACTAAAGAACCGGCGTGGTCGAGATGCCCATGAGTGAGTAAAATTTTTGTTAGCTTAAACTGCCCACGCTTTTCCTCAAGATACTCGGCAAGCTCATTTGTCTCACCGGTATCAATGATCGCAGCTTCATTTGTTGCTTCATCAATGATCAAATAGGTATTCACAAAAAAGGCGCCAACGGTGATACATTCGATTTTTAACATCTAAAATCCATCACCGTTGACGCCTTACGTTAGAGTTGTCTCTACGTATTATTTGTCCCACTTTTTGCTTGATTCACGAGCAGTAATCATATTCTGCTTGAACCAATCACTTTTCACTTTCTGAGTTCTCGCCAAGTCGAGGTTAGCCTCGTACCATTTTTTCTTAATATCCGCATGTGGATCCGGATACATATTCGCTTCATACCACTTGTTATGGCTGATCCGCGCTTTCTCCAGATTAGCCTCATACCATTTCTTGTGTGTTTCAGTCGTTAAGTCATCACTAATTTCATACCAATGTTTTTCAGTTGGTGTGTTATCAAGATTTGCTTCGTACCATTTGATACGTTTCTCGCGAGCTTGTTTTAGGTTTGCTTCACGGAATGCTAACTTCCACTCAGTATCGTTGGCTTCTTTAAAGTCATACCAATGAGCCTGTGTGGGTTGATTATCATTAGCTTCATACCATTTACTGCGCTCAGCACGGACAGCAGCCACTGCTGATTTCAGATTAGCTTCATACCATTTATTTTTAGTATGAATGTGGGCGGCGATATTCGCTTCATACCAGGGAGTATCAGTTACTTTTGCTGGTCGCTGATTTGCTTCATACCACTTCTGGTTTTCTCTTGCGATAGCTGCATTGTCTGCAAACCATTTTGATTTAATTTGACGAGTACGAATTAAACTCAGATTTGACTCATACCAGCGTTGTTTAATTTCAGCATGTGGATCAGGATGAATATTCGCCTCATACCACTTACTATGATTAACACGAGCTGTTTGTAGATTGGCTTCATACCATTTCTTTTTAGTGTCTGAATATTTTTCATCACTAAACTCATACCAATGTTTTTCAGTTGGTGTGTTATCGAGATTGGCTTCGTACCACTTGATACGTTTTTGACGAGCCTGATCCAAGTTTACGCGCATCCAAGCTTTTTTTACATCACTGTACATTTCTTCACTGAAATGTTGCCAACGTTTTTCAACCTCAGATTGGCTTTTGTTTGCTTCGTACCATTTACGTGTGGCACGTACAGATTGAACCGCCTGTTGGAGATTAGCGGCATACCATTTATTTTTTGTTTCAATATGCTCAACCAGATTCGCTTTATACCAAGGAATCTCAACATCCTTTGCTGGACGTTTATTGGCGTTATACCAAGGTTTTGCAATATTGATAGAAGGTTTCAGGTTAGCCTCATACCATTTGCTTCTGGACTCTCTCGCTGTCTTAAGATTAGCTTCGTACCACTTTGCTTTGATTTCAAACGTGCTAGTCATATTTCTTACCTCTGCTGGGCATTTAAGTAATTTGATAGTACATGACTTTTACTCAAGTTCACAACAAAATCAGTATGATATTTGATTAAGATCAGTTTTATTCATAACAATGTTTTTCAGCTTTTATGCGTTGCAAAGCTGAAATCTGTTGCTCTACTTGTAACTGTCGTCTATCTTCTTTCTCTTCTACAAGCGCAGAATACCCTAAATACCCCAATCCCAACCAGCCTTGTACAATCGGTATGGTATCAATCATAACCAAAGCGGTCGCCGCTTTATTGGCATCATCCTTATAAAAAGTCGGTTTGTACGTATATCGGTATGGATGCAACTGATTGATGGCTTTATCTACCTGATAACAACTCATGTCCTGCATTTTCTGATCAGCCGTCACAACTGGCGGCTTGAAATAAATCGGTTCTGAGGGTACAGGAGGTAGTGTCAAGGCATTAGTTTTCGATGAAAATATTAAGACAAGACATAAAAAAATACTCAACCTTTGCATGTACCTACTCCGTAAAAATCTAGTTCATGTTCGGGTTATCGTCATCGATGACAAAGTCTTCAATAACAATTTATTCTGCAGATGCGTCTTTTTCATTACGGTTATGATCCCCCCACTTCTGGATTTGAGCCATCACCTGAGCATTGAATGTTTTTTCAGGAAATCCAGATTCTTCATCATATTCCCCTGCGTCTATTCCCGATAATAAGGCTAATGCTTGATTGACATGGCTTATACCGTAAATATGAAACTTGCCATCCTCAACTGCTTGGATAACATCATCACGCAGCATTAAATGCTGCACATTTGTAGCCGGAATAATAACGCCCTGTTCTCCTGTTAATTCAGTCAGACGACAAATATCATAGAAACCTTCAATTTTTTCGTTCACACCACCAATGGCTTGCACTTGTCCCATTTGATTCATGGAGCCGGTGATAGCAATAGACTGCTTCATAGGAATATTGGCTATAGAGGATAACAAAGCACAGAGCTCTGCCACAGTAGCACTGTCACCATCTACTTCACCATAATTTTGTTCAAACACAATACTCGCTGACATGGACAATGGATTATCAGAAGCATAGGTCCGTCCGAGGTAACCACTAAGAATCAATACACCTTTAGAGTGAATATCTCCGCCTAAATCGACTTCTCGTTCAATATCAATGATATTGTCATCACCATAACGTGCTGAAACAGTCACTCGAGAAGGTTGGCCAAAGCTGAACCCACCGATCCCCAACACAGATAATGCGTTTATCTGCCCAATCACTGCTCCGGATGTTGAGATATCGATAATATTTCGTTCTATTTGCTGATAAATCTGGCTCCGTAAGCGATCCAGCCTTTGCTCTCTTAACTTGATGGCACTTTGGACATTATCTCTGCTAACGAGTTGGCTCTTTTCCTGCTTCGCCATAAATGAAGCTTCCCGTAATAAATCAGCCATACTCCCCATATGTAAAGATATTTTCTGGCTATCCTCAATAGTTCTGGCACTATGCTCTATCACCCTGGCAACAGCATGTTTATCAAAATCAATTAATTTGTACTTTTCAATTGTGCTTGCCATCATTTGGGCAAATAAGATGTCATTCTCAATACTTCGTGGCATTTCATCTTCAAAATCGGCCACGACTTTAAACAAACCAGCAAATTCCGGGTCCATATCGTATAAGAGGTAATACAGTTCTCTATCCCCCAGTAAAACGACTTTCAGTTCTAAAGGGATAGGCTCTGGATCCAATGACACTGTCGCCACAAGACTATAAATTTGCTCTAAGGCATCAAATCTGACCTCACGCGATTTTAATGCTCGTTTCAGCCCTTCCCAGCCATAAGGCTGCATAAGGAGTTGTTCTGCATCTATGATCAAAAAACCACCATTGGCTTTGTGAAGGGCGCCAGCCTTAATCAGAGTAAAGTCGGTTACCAGTGCTCCCATCATTGCCATGTTTTCAATACATCCAAGCAAACTTTGATGGTTAGGCAAATTTTCATAAACAATAGGGGCACCATGATTCTGGCTATTATCAACGACTAAGTTGATTTGGTAGCGTTTATGGATATTGATGTCTGTGGTGCCTTCTTCTGCTGATTGTTCATCTTTCAAAAACGCATCCAGATTACTGCAGATGTCTTTTAGCATGTCATCAAAATAATGCTGTAATTTGCTTGAATTGGGGTAAGCGTGCTTCAGTTTATTGACTTGCTTACTGATAACTTCAAGAGCGACCTCATCATTCAGCGCCTGAAGCTGTTTAGCATTGTTTCTTTCCCACTCTCTCAGCTCTAATAGAGTGTGTTGCAATTCTTCGTGCAAGTCTGCAATCGCATTCTCTGTCTCTTCCTGTTGAGCTGCAGGTAACTGCTCAAACTCTTCTGAGGTCATGGCCTCGCCATTATGTTGAGCGGCAAAGACATAATGACCATCTTGTAACCTCAGTAAAACAACACCTTTACGATCAGCCTCTTTTTGTAGCACACCAAACAATCTAACTCGGTGCTTTCGAGTTGCCTCATCAAGGCTTCTTAATCGCCCCCGGTAATATTCATCATCAAACGCTTGCGGCAGCTCATCTTTCAAATCATCAATCACATCTTCAATATCCTGACGTAATTGTTTGCCTTGTCCTGCTGGTAAACTCACTGCATAAGGTCTTTGTGAATCACTAAAATTATTAAGATAAGCCCAATCTTTCGCGGTTGGAAGATGTTCAACATGCTGTTCCAGATAGCGCCGAGTTAACGTATATTTCCCTACTCCTGCCGGACCCATAACAAACAAATTATAACCATCAGCATCAATGTGACTGCCAAACTCAATAGCGTTTAATGCGCGCTGCTGACCAATGACTTCATTTGTCGCCTTGAGGTCTGCAGTTGAAGAAAAAGTCCATTGCTCTGGCGTACAATGATGATATAAATCACTGACTTGTAATTTTGTGCTCTCAGGCATAGTTTTCTCAATTTGAATAAGTTACTTTAAGCTTAGGTCGACAGAATAATACAGACAATATAGGAAGGGAGAATCACATGTCACCAAATGATTATGATGAAAAACGTGCATATCATCGAATGAAAGTGGATACGCCAATTACATTTTCCCTTAATGGCCAAGCACAAGTAACACATCAAGCCATCAGTAAAAATCTTAGTGCGAGCGGTTTACTTATCCAGTCAGAGTTTGCACCTACTCAAAATGATAAAATAGAGGTTGTAATGGATACAGGTAATGACCGATTTTCACCATTCATTATTCAGGGGCGTGTGTTGAGAGTAGAAGCAGATATTGAGGCCGCAGAGCAATATTTGATATCAATTTCAATAGAACAGAGTCAGTAAACTCATATCCAATAGCTTGTTTTGGTCATCACTTTTGAGGTAATTGACATGAGAATTTTCACTGGAATCGGCAATTCGGCACCGCCGGCATCCAATGCCATGCTTCTGTGATGGCCTTCATCCTCTCGCATTTGTTCCAAAACAGCGCGACTTTTAATATCACTTGGGCTGAGTTGTTGTAGATGTTCATCAAGATGCTTAACCACTTGTTTTTCAGTTTCAGCAACAAAACCCAAGCTCCATTTATCGCCAATCTTTCCTGCAACAGCTCCAATAGCGAAAGAGCCTGCGTACCATATCGGGTTTAGAACACTACGATGTGAAGAAAGAGTGATTAAGCGTTGTTCACACCAAACCAGATGGTCATTCTCTTCTAATGCAGCCTGTTCCATTGCCTGACGTATTTCAGGTAATTTAGCTGTTAAAGCTTGGCCTTGATATAGAGCTTGTGCAGATACTTCACCAGAATGATTTACTCTCATCAATCCCGCTGAATGTTTTTTTTCTGAAGACCTCAGCGAGGTAGTTTCATTGAGATGGCTGCCGGGCACATCACGCTGAGTAGTCTCTGGTTGACCGAATACTGTTGTGATAGCTTTATCTACTTCGATAATGACACGGTCAACAATACTCAACTGTCTCAAATTCAACATAACTCTACCTGATATTAAAATAGCTCGATATCACCGTGCACGACTTGTGATACTGGTTTGACTTTACCTTCTCTCAGTAAGCGGCTGTAGCTGTGAACCTGGTTTCTGCCATTGCCTTTAGCATAGTAGAGAGCTTCATCAGCTTCACCAATGACGTCTGACGGTGAAGGTTGAGCAAAAACCTCAACAAAACCAATACTAATGGTCACTTGATTTATTTGAGGAAAGTCATGGGCTGCTACCATTTCCCTGATACGCTCAAATGTTCGCATAGCATCTTCTTCATCTGGCGCTTTTAGAACGACTACAAACTCTTCACCACCATAGCGATACACAAGGTCATCGTCTCTGATAACACCAGATTTCATCAACCGCGCTACCAGAATAATGACTTCATCACCATATAGATGACCGAAATTATCATTGATGGTTTTAAAATTATCGATATCAATAACACCCAGCCAATACTTCACAGAAAAAGTTCGACGACGTGAATCGTTTGGAGATGTCAGCTGCTCACTGAAGTGTGAGCCTTGTCGTACCAGTATTTTGGTAATTTCATTATCAAGAGTTTCACGGTTGAACAAACCAGTAAGTTTGTCTTTCTGTGTTTTTTCAATCAATGCTAGATAATTAGAATAGACTCTGAGTATTCCGTAAATTAATCTCTGATCACCATTTGAAGGAACGAGATCAGTTGAGATGAGTAGCACAGCGAAAATAACACCATTTGCATCGAAAGCAGGATAGACCACATTCCACTTACCATTTTCTGTGGAGGTCAGTTCCACATCCGCATTTTTGATGGCTTTGAAAATAGTCTCACTGAGGTCAGATTGCTCAGTCATTAATCTCGGGTTTTCATCGCTTGAAACAATAACACCATTCACACAGAAAGCTAACAAGCTTAACTCATGAGCACCACTGTTTTCTCTAACACGAAATAATCTCAGGTCCTGAGATGGGAAAAGTTCATTGAGCGTTTTTAGGAGGCTTTTTTCAAGTACATGCCGGTCATGATAGCTGGTAATTTCTGCAAGATTATCTATGATCCTTATACTGTTATGATTCATTGCCACATGCCTTGTATGCTCACAGATTAAGGTAACGTTGAGCACGCTCACTTAATGTCCAGTATGAAATATCCATACTCAATCGGACAAAATATACTTTTTCCGTATTTAAATCAATGCTTAGAGCTTGATTTTGGCGACTTGGGCCTTGGTTTATCTCTCTAGATACCTAAAGAGTGTATCCGCTAAGTCACGTGGCTGGAATTTCGAGACATAGTCATCAGCACCAGCACCAACCCCCATTGCTTTGTTTGCTTTTGCCGTCAGGGAAGAGTGCATTATTACAGGTAAATTTGACATTCTAGGGTCTGATTTTATTTTTTGTGTTAGCACATAACCATCCATTTCAGGCATTTCAACATCTGTCAGGACCATTTGGATTTCAGATGTAATATCCCGCCCTTCCTGTTCACATTGTGCAGCAATCTTATTCAGCATTTTCCATGCTTCAGCACCATTTACTGTACCAATATGTTCTACACCCATAACATCTAGAGTTTTAGTAATCTGCTTGCGTGCAATGTTTGAATCATCAGCAAAAAGCAATCGATAATGACCTTTTTTGTCGACTTGTCGAATACCATCAAACACCGTTTCGTCGTAGAAGTCACCGGCATCAGCCAGCACTTTTTCGACGTCCATAATCATGACCAGTCGCTTATCGTTCAATTCTGCAACAGCTGTGACTAAACCACCCATGCGTTGAGAAATAAGTTGTGGTGGTTCTTTAACTTGTTCCCAATTAAGGCGTTGAATCGTATCTACAGAGCTGACCAAGAATCCCTGAACATGCGTGTTATATTCAGTGATCATTAAAATTCGTGGCTTATCTTTAGATCTTAGTTTGCAAAACTTTTGCAGGTTGATGATAGGTACCATATCACCACGAAGACTGACAAAGCCCTCAACTCCATCGGGCATTTCCGGCGCTGTTGTTATCTCAGGAATATTCAATACTTCCCTGACTTTAAAAACATTGATTCCAAACAGTTCATTTCTTCCTGTTTCATCACTTGTACCTAAACTGAACAACAAAACCTCAAGGTGATTTGTACCAGCTAGTTTGGTGCGCTCGTCGATGGAGTCAATAAATGTGGCCATATGAATTCTCGCAAAACTTCAGATAAATTAACGTGAATATGTCTAAAAATAATAGCGGACATTAGCACGAAAGCTTGAGCAGAGTTAGCCACATTATCTGAAAATTTATCGGGTGTGCTAACAAGCAGCAATTAAATCATGAAGTTATGTTAGCTACCAGAGAAAAATTATTCATCTATCAAGAAGACGTTTTTGCTGGAAGCAATACACGGAGCTGCAGATATAGGATGCACGAACAGAATTGACTGGCAGTAAAATTAGATGATTGTTAGAGTAGGACACTAAAGTCGTTTAAAGATTGTTCAATAATGACTTTAGAAATAGAATACAATTGAAAATCGAGATATATACAGCAAAAGAATGCTGTCGGAATGGTGCCCAGGGGGAGACTCGAACTCCCACGTACATAAGTACACTAGCACCTGAAGCTAGCGCGTCTACCAATTCCGCCACCTGGGCAACAGACGCGCAAAGATACAGAGTGAAACAAAAACTGTCAATGACCAATAATAACGAAAACGATCCCTTTTTCGATAGAGAAGCCGAAAAATACGACAACCCCATCCCCAGTCGTGAATTTATCTTAGACATTCTCAAACAAAACAACACCCCATTATCGCGCAAAAACATCGCTAAACTGATTGATGTTAAAGGTGAAGATGCAAACGAAGCCCTGCGTCGTCGTCTGCGCGCAATGGAACGTGACGGCCAACTTCTTCGCAACAGAAAAGGCGCCTATGGCGTCGTGTCCAAGATGAACCTTATCAGTGGTCGCGTTATGGGCCATCCTGAAGGCTATGGCTTTCTTATTCCTGATGAAGGCGGCGATGACCTCTTCCTGACCGAACGTGAAATGCGAATGGTGCTTCATGGTGACCGAGCTTTGGCCCGTATCACCGGAACCGATAGAAAAGGCCGTAAAGAAGGCGCTATTGTTGAGGTAGTAAAACGCAGTAACGAGCGCATTGTCGGCCGCCTGGTGCAGGATGCCGGCATTTTTTATCTTATCCCCAATAATCGCAGAATCAGCCAAGACATTCTGATTCCACCCAGCGATTTAATGAATGCACAAGTCAATCAAATTGTTGAGGCTGAAATTACTGAACAGCCCAACAAGCACCGTTCTCCATTAGGAAAGATAGTTAATGTACTGGGTGACCATATGGCACCGGGCATGGAAATTGATATTGCCCTCCGTGCCTTTGAATTACCACATGAATGGTCACCTCAGGCTGAGGAACAAGCGGACAATCTAGGCGAAACAATTCCTGAAGCTGCCATCGATGGCAGACTTGACCTTCGTGATATGCCACTTGTCACTATTGATGGCGCGGATGCCAGAGATTTTGACGATGCTGTGTACGCTGAAAAACTCGAGTCAGGCAACTGGCGTTTATGGGTGGCTATCGCCGATGTCTCACATTACGTTCTGCCGAACAGCCCGCTGGATCAGGACGCACAGGAAAGAGGCACTTCCGTCTATTTCCCAAGTCAAGTTATCCCCATGCTGCCTGAAGCACTATCTAATGGTTTGTGCTCACTGAATCCAGAAGTCGATAGACTTTGTATGGTCTGTGAAATGGAAATTGATCAGGCAGGGAAAACTGTCTCTTACCATTTCCATGAAGCCGTGATGCACTCCAAAGCCCGGTTAACGTATGACAAAGTGGCGGCGATGCTGGTTGATAATGACACAGCATTACGCGAACAATACCAACATGTATTACCTGCCATCGAAACGATGTATGACTTATATAAAGTCATGCTAGAAGCCCGTCACGAACGTGGTGCTATTGACTTTGAGATGACAGAAACCCAATTCATTTTTGATGAAAACAGAAAGATCAAGTCAATAGAACCACGCGAGCGTAATGATGCTCACCGTCTTATTGAAGAGTTTATGATTGCAGCCAATGTCAGTGCGGCATTATTCCTGCTGGAAAGTAAACTGCCTGTTTTGTATCGCATTCACGAAACACCTTCAGAAGAAAAACTCTCTGGTCTGAGAGACTTTTTAGGTGAACTCGGTTTATTTTTAGGGGGTGGTGAAGAACCCGAACCGCGTCACTATGCCTCCTTATTAGCTACCGCGAGTAAACGCCCTGACGGTCACTTGTTACAGACCGTGATGCTGCGAAGCATGAAGCAAGCCGTTTATAGCCCGGATAATGTGGGACACTTTGGCTTAGCGCTTGAGGCTTACGCCCACTTCACTTCACCTATTCGTCGTTACCCTGATCTCTTAGTGCATCGGGCAATTCGCCACGTTCTCAGCCAGAGAAAAGATAAAAAATGGCGTTATTCCTATGAGGAAATGGCTCAACTCGGTGAACATTGCTCAATGACCAGTCGTCGTGCTGATGAAGCCACCAGAGATGTCAGTGACTGGCTTAAATGCGAATACATGCGTGATCGTGTTGGTGAAGTTCATGACGGCGTTATAAGTGGCGTCACCGGCTTTGGCTTATTTGTCGAGCTGAGTGATATTTATATAGAAGGTTTGGTCCATGTCACCTCGCTGAAAAATGATTATTACCAGTTTGACCCGACCGGTCACCGCCTTACCGGTGAGCGAACGCGCAAAGTGTATCGATTAGGAGATACATTAAAAGTTAAAGTGGTTCGCGTCGATCTTGATGAGAAAAAAATTGATTTGGAATTAGTTGAGACGAAATAATATAAATGGCTGTTATGAGAAACAATAACAGCCATTTGTTTCGATATCAGACGAGTAAGACATCGTGTTATTTTGCATCTAAACAGAGATTTTCCTTGACCAGAAAAATAATCACAGTAGAATTATCGTCTTTCTTGAGGTCGGCATCCTAAGTCATCCACACCTCAAACAAGAATAATGGTGAGTGTAGCTCAGTTGGTAGAGTCCCGGATTGTGATTCCGGTTGTCGTGGGTTCGAGCCCCATCACTCACCCCACCTTCCCCCCAAACTCCAAATAAATAGCCGATAAATAACGTAACGTTTATCTATGTCGCGCTTCTCACAGCATCCAACTTTTTATTAAAAAATTTTCATCATTTTGAAACAATGACTTGCATGAAAACTCAAAATTAATCTCGATTTTGGCTTGCAAGCTCGGAAATGCCTCCGTATAATGCGCTTTTTCATTGCCGGTGTAGCTCAGTTGGTAGAGCAGCTGATTTGTAATCAGCGGGTCGTAGGTTCAAGTCCTATCTCCGGCTCCAGAATAAAAAAAAGCCTCGCTATCTTAGCGAGGCTTTTTTTTGCCTAGAATAACTATAAAGCGCTCCCGTCGTATTTTAAGCCCCCCGATATCCCCCACTATTTTTCATATGGTGAACTCGATCTCAAAGTTTTTCTAAATTAACCATTTCAAGTACCGCTAAATAAATGTGTTATCTGGATGCAGCTAACTTAAATATTTATAAAAAACAGACTTGAATAGGTTCTTAATGTACAGCCTTGATAATTTCTTTGTTACATCAGCGCCACAGCAATCACTCATTGTTGGTTCATATGACTTATTTCTCGTCATACTTTCAATCATTTTGGCAACAACAGCGTCTTTCGTAGCCTTACATTTTGCTTCAATGACAAAAGTGATACAAAACAATCACCACCGTCATATTGCCATTATCGCTGGTGCCAGCATTTTCGCTGGGGGCGTCTGGAGTATGCACTTTGTTGGTATGTTAGCTTATGAGATGTCTGAACAAGCGACATACAATATTCCTCTGACACTTATCTCAATTCTACCAAGTTTGATTGCCTCATATATCACTCTGAGAATGCTAGTCAATCCTGCAATGACCTTGTGGCAACTGATTATCAGTAGTTTGTCAGTAGGTGCAGGTATCGGAATGATGCATTACGTCGGAATGGAAGCAATGGAAATGGATGCTGATCTACGTTATGTGCCAAGTTGGTTCTTTGCATCAATTATTGTTGCTGTTGTCTTAGCTTTTATCGCGCTATCTGCTCGTCATTATCTTACAAAATTTTGGAAACAGCACTCTGTTCATCTTATCAACATAATAAGTGCCCTGGTTATGGGCCTTGCCATTTCAGGAATGCACTACACAGGCATGGCAGCAGCACGATTTATTATGAGCGATGATACTCTGATGCCGCATCGTATCACCGAAGATCATGTTCAACTGTCTTATGTGATTACCTCTATCACATTATTGCTTATCGCTTTAGCAATCACTATTGCCTCTCAGCTCAGATACCGTCAGTTACTTACAGAAAAAACCATCAGTGAGCTACGCCTGAAAACAACACTTGAAACAGCAGTTGACGGCATCATCACTATAGATGAAAAAGGTACCATCCAAGACTTTAATCCTTCAGCGTCAGCTATCTTTGGCTGGAAAAATACAGAAATTATCGGCAGACCTTTCTTTGTTCTAGTACCTGATGATGCTAAACATGAATACCAGGAGTATTTATTCAATTTTCATAACACGGGGAAAACTCAACTTACTGGCCAAGCGAGAGAAGTCTTTGCTAGACATAAGGATGGTCATACATTTCCAATCCGACTAGGCGTTGGTCGTGTTGAAGTTAAAGATGTTGGCTCTATGTTTGTTGGTTTTGCTACCGATATCTCTCAACGATGGGAAATTGAAGAAAAGCTACGTAAGAGCGAAGAGCAATATAGCTCATTAATTAGAAATATTCCTGGCGCCAGTTTTCGTTGTTTGCTGGATGAACACTGGTCGGTCATTTTTGTCAGCGATGCCATTTTTGATATGACAGGCTGGGCTGCTGAAGACTTTTATAAGAAGCGAATTCATCTCTCAGAACTGATTCACCACGATGATGTGGATTTAACCAATGATGCTGTTCAATCAGCACTTGAAAGTAAAACCAGTTACTCAGTTGAGTTTCGCTGGAAACACAGAGATGGCCACTATATCTGGGTATTTGAAAAAGGCTCTATTATTTACGAGAACGACCAACCCGTTTGGATAGATGGGTTGATTCTGGATATTACACACCGCATAGAGATGGAAGACGATCTTCGTCAGGCGAAAGAGAGAGCTGAACTTTCAGCAGAGAGTAAAGCCAGATTCATGGCGAATATGAGTCATGAAATAAGAACACCGATGAATGCCATCATCGGTTTTTCAGATCTGCTTCTTGATGCCAAAGATATCAGTGGCAATAATAAAAAACATCTGCAAACCATTAGCCAATCAGCCCGATCATTGCTTCACCTGTTAAATGATATTCTCGACAGTGCCAAACTAGAAAAGAATAAACTCGAACTCGAAGAATCCACATTCGATTTAACCAGGCTGATTGATTCGGTCATTTCAACATTATGGCTTCAAGCAAAAAATAAGAACCTATACCTTAACTGCAGCATACCTGACGATATTCATACCACGTATTTGGGAGATGAAAACAGAATTAGGCAAGTGCTATACAACATTATCGGTAATGCCGTTAAGTTTACTGAAAATGGTGGTGTCACTGTCTCGGTATTCCCTATTGCTGAGTCCACTCTTCGTTTTACCGTTGAAGACACTGGTATTGGGATGGATGAAGCCATACTGAATACGATTTTCGAACCCTTCGCTCAGGCCGATGCTTCAATGAGCCGTCGCTTTGGTGGAACCGGACTCGGTACGACAATTTCCAAACAGTTAGTAGATTTAATGGGAGGAGAATTAAATGCCAGCAGCGAGGCGGGTATTGGTAGTACATTTTTCTTTGATCTACCGCTGCAAAAGACTGATGACATCATTGATACGACATTAGAGAATCAATCGCTCTCGATTCCACCCAAAACAGTCTTAATTGCTGATGATATCTCTCAAAATTTGACTTTACTATCACTTTTACTTGAGCGACAAAATCATACTGTTATTACTGCTGTAAATGGTGAAGATGCATTTCATCAATACATCACAAATAAACCTGACATTATTCTGATGGATTTACAAATGCCAGTGATGGATGGATTTACAGCTACCAGAAAAATTCGCGAATATGAGTCAGCTCAGCGACTTCAACCGATACCTGTAGTGGCTTTAACCGCAAGTGTATTATCTGAAGATCGTCTTCAAGCGGCTAATGCCGGCATGAATGGCTTTTCCCATAAACCTATTGATATTCAGCTGCTCACTGCTGAAATGGCACGAGTTCTCGGTATTGAGCCAGACTTCATCTCAATAGCTCCTGAAAAACATCATATCGATGAAAATAAGTTCACACAGATTAGTACTGATAAAGCATTAACCTTATGGGGCAGCTACTCTGTTTATTTAGCTGAATTAGCACGTTTTATAAAAGAATATAGCGATGTCAGCAAACAGTTAGCAGAGTTGAATGAAACATCGAATTACAGTGAACTGAAAAAGCTGGCACATAAGCTCAAAGGTGTGTCAGGAAACCTGGGCCTTATGAAAATCCATCAATCAACTTCTTTGATAGAAAATAAGTCAAATAATGAAAATAAAGTCGAAATAGCGGCGGAGATTGCTAAGCTCGACAAGGCGTTTTCCACGTTATCAAAAGAGGAAAAACGGATAAAAGCCTCACTGGCTGACTCAGACAGTGATACAACATTAACATCACCAGTCCTCCTTGGTCATGACAGTGTATTGGCTCTCGTCGACGAACTTATCGAGCTTAGCGAGCATGGAGAGCTTAACGAAGATAAAGTAGATGAGCTGGTAAATGGGGTTGAAGCCGACTTACATCGACTTGCTCTAGACATTAAAAAGTCTGTGCTCGACTTTGACTTTTTGGTCGCCCAAAAACACTTATCCGCTATCAAGCAACATATAACGAAGATGAACGCATGACTACCATAAAGAAATATCAGCCTCGAATTCTTATTGTCGATGATGAGCCAACGAACTTGAGAGTACTACGTCAGGTTCTGCAACACGACTATGCTCTATCGTTCGCCCGCTCAGGGAAAGATGCACTGGCATTGATTGCTAAGGAAATGCCAGATTTGATCTTGCTCGATATCATGATGCCAGAAATAACAGGCTTAGAAGTTTGCCAGCAATTAAAAGCTAGACCAGACACCTCACACATACCGATTATCTTTGTAACAGCTTTACAAGATCCGGACGATGAAGCGCGAGGCTTTGACATTGGTGCTGTAGATTACATCATCAAACCCATCGTGCCCTCCACGGTCTTAGCCAGAGTGAAAACACATATTTCTCTCGTCAAAGCAGATGAGCTTCGTGCCACCCATATCGATCTGATTGAACGTCTGGGTAGAGCTGCAGAATACAAAGATAACGAGACTGGCCTGCATGTTCAGCGAATGAGTCGCTATGCAAAAATTATTGCGCTGGGTTACGGGTTTGATGAAAGCACGGCAAACGAACTCATGATGGCTGCTCCCATGCATGACATTGGAAAAATTGGTATTGCTGACAAAATCTTATTAAAACCAGGTAAGTTAACGTCAGAAGAATTTTCAGAAATGAAAACACATACTTTAATCGGGGCCGAGATCTTAGCAAACTCAAAATCGCGATTGATTCAATTAGCTCATACTGTTGCCCTTACCCATCACGAGAAATGGGATGGTACGGGTTATCCAAATGGATTAAAAGGTGACGAAATTCCCCTCGCAGGTCGAATCGTTGCCATAGCAGATATTTTTGATGCTCTAACCAGCGCCAGACCATATAAGGAAGCCTGGCCAGTTGAGGAGGCCATAGAATTCATTAATGAACAGAGTGGCAAACACATTGATCCGGCTTTGCCCCCCATCTTAATTGAACACCTCCCTGAAATTCTGAGAGTGAAACTAGCATTTTCTGATAGTTAGGACATAGATTCATAGCTCATAAACTGATCTCTTCCAGCATTTTTAGCGGCATAGAGCATCAGGTCGGCATGTTTTAAAGCAGAATCGAAATTCGTGTGTGATAGCTCCTCAGATGAGACGGCACGAATACCCGCACTAGCCGAAACAGAAAGTGTCTCGTCACGTAACTCAATACGGATATGACGAATCGCGTCTAATAATGTTTTTGTGAACTTGGCAGCGTGCTCTGATTGGGCTCCTGACAAAATCATAAGAAATTCTTCACCGCCCCAGCGCACAAGAATATCCGAAGCACGAATACTTTCGGCCATGACTTCAGCAGTACGTCTTAAAACGATATCTCCGACGTGGTGACCATGTTGGTCATTAATCTTCTTGAAATAGTCTAAATCCAGCATGATGACGCTATAGGGAGTTCCCAAACGCTGCATCAAGGCGACTAAACGACGTGCCCCCTGCTCACCTTCCGCCCGATTTGTCAGCCCGGTCACCCCATCGAGTGAGGTTACATCATCTAGCGGAATATGCATTTCCATTGCTCCGCCATTATCCATTGGCATAGCCATCACTTTAAATTTCTGTGGTCCGCTGTTCGTTTGATGAATGTGTAAATGACTGATCGTTGTTTTCAGGGTCTGAGCATCAAGTTTTGGACAAGTTTCACCATTTTCATTGCAAGGACTGTCATAACCATGGCTCATTTTGTAGCAAGGCTGATCAATATGACTGTACTCATGAACAGCTTCTTGATTCGCACGCACCACCATGTAGTTAATATCAATAACGGTAACAGGGAAAGGTAAAACATCCAGCAGGGGCCACGCAGAATCAATTTGCTCCAGACTGAGTAAATCCGTTGGATTCTTTTCTTTTAACTGCGAGTTCAGTTCCATTTTTGTCTCAATCATGATTTAAAGTCACTATCATCATAAACAACCATACTCTTTGTACGGCTATACTGTAAATATATGAACGATCATGATTTGGATGAGCGAATTATTATATTGACTGGCTCATAGTGAAAAGCAGCTGTGCCAGATTATTTCAGCAAGAAATATAAACACAGGCAGTTGAGCAGAAGTAAAATCAAAGAACATATTTGCCAGAATTTAACCGGATAACGGTACATCAGCGGTAATTTTTCATCACGCAAATACGCCGGATTCGGCTTGATCAAATCAGTCTCAAATTCAGATAATGCCTGGTATCGTCGCTCAGGATAAAGCTGTAATGCTTTCTGAAGAGTTTTATCTACCCAGCTAGGAATATCGTGAATTAATGTGTTGATGGATTGATATTCAATACGATGAAGATCTTGTTTGGCACGCACCTTCGCCAGTTTTTCCGCATAGGGAAGTTGGCCCGTTAACATTTCATAAACAATACAAGCGAGAGAAAACTGATCAGACGCCGCCTGTCCAGCACGACCTAATAAATACTCTGGTGCAGTGTAATGTTTTGTACCCAATAACTCGCTACGCTCCACCGGTGTTGAGATATCAGCGATACCGGCAATCTTAGTCGAACCGAAATCGATAAGTTTAACTACGCCATCTCTGGAAATCATAATATTGCCGGGCTTTAAGTCCTGATGAAGCATATCCAGCCGATGAAAGGCTCTGACCGCAGAAACAAGTTGAGACACAATTTCCCGTACTGTTTTTAAATCCAGGCGACCGACATCATTCAGCCACTGTTCAAGCGTTTTGCCATCCACATACTCCATGATGTAATAGAGAAACCGCCGTGGCCGCTTTTGTTCAATGGTTCTTACCACATGAGCGTTATTGATTCTTCGCCCCACCCACTCTTCTAATAAGAATCTTTCCAGATAGGCGGGATCATCTTCAAAATTTACCGATGGTGTCTTGATCACCACCTTATCACCGCTTTCAGTATCAACGGCTAAATACAGTTGGCTGGTCGAACTTGCATGTAATTCACGACTAATTCGGTAACCATCAATAATCACGCCTTCATACAAGTCCGGCGGAAATGGCAAAGCGGTTAATTGAGCAAAGACTTCATCAGGATCTTGTGTTGGTAATTGCTCAATAGTGAGAATCTGACAGCTTATATTGTCCTTACTACCCGCCGATAATGCTTCATCACAAATTTGTTGTGCATATTGCTCTGGCTCAGCTCCAGCACCTGCCAACAAAAATTGTTTCAGTACTTTGTCTGGCAAAACATCATGCACGCCATCAGTGGTTAATAAAAAAACATCGTTTTCCTGAACAGCGAAAGACTTGTAATCAATGTCCAAACAGTAATCAACGCCAAAAGCCCGCCCTAAATATTCTTTATTAACATCGATACGTATACGGTGATCGGTGGTGATGGGTTCAAGTTCGCCATCACGAAACAAATAGATTCTCGAATCGCCCACATGGAAAATATGTGCGGTCGTTGATTTCACAACAACCGCACTAAAAGTAGATGCCATACCACGGTCAGCCTGCTTAAACTGATGGCTTTGACCGTGTAACCAAGTGTTAATCGCTGTCAGCACCTTGCTGCCAGACTGTTTAACAGACCAGGAATCAGGCGTACTGAAATAATCACTCATAAACCCGGTTACACAGGCCTGGCTGGCTTGTTTGCCTTCGTTACTTGAACTCAAGCCATCGGCAATGGCACACGCGATACCTTTTGTTTCTAACAGAGCGAGATTGGCAGGGATATAAAACCCCACGGCATCCTGATTATCTGCTTTGATGCCTCGGCTGGAATACTGCCCAACCGAGACTTTCAATCTCGCGACCATAACGATCCTTCAATTAATGAACGTCTATCATTTGTACTGTGCCATCAGGCAGCACTTCTGCCATTTGTCCTCGCGGCTCATCCATAAACTGTACCGCAATCAGGGTAACAATGGCCGTCCCACAGATAACAAAAAAGAAGGTTTGTGCAGAAACTAAAGATAAGATAGTTAAGAAAGTCACAGCACCGACATTACCATAGGCACCGGCCATACCTGCCACCTGCCCAGTTAAACGACGTTGCACCAGTGGTACGACTGCAAATACCGCGCCCTCGCCTGCTTGCACAAAGAATGAGCAAGCCATCGTCGCCAACACGGCCAACACAATGAACCATTCAGGTGTGATCATGCCCATCACAAAATACCCTACCGCCAGTCCACTGATGCAAATCGTCAGTGTTCTCTTTCTACCTAAACGATCGCTGAATAAACCACCAATAGGTCTCGAGATCAGATTCATAAAAGCAAATCCTGATGCCAGTAACCCGGCTTGTACAGCACTGATATCAAACGTTTCACTGAAAAATAATGGCAACATGGATACCACCGCTAATTCAGATCCAAACGTAGCTAAGTAAGCCAAATCCAACACAGCGACTTGTTTAAATTTGTAACGGTGAATTTCAGGGGTTTCTTTTATAAACACTTCTTTGTTTACTTGATAAATGTGGTAAACCTGATAGAAAAATAAAACAACCAGACCGACATAAATCGCATAGCTGACATTCATTGACAGCAAGCTGACACCACTGGGTGATAACTTCCATGCTAATAAAGCTAGTGCTGCATACATAGGAATATTCATTACGATATAAAGAAAGAAATCTCCCTTACTGGTCACTTCCATTGCACCTGATTTTTTTGGTTTAAAGTAAGTAGAGCCTTGTGGCGTATCAGAAACACTATTGTAGTAAATGAAGGCATACACAAGTGCAATAGCACCAGTCAGACCAATGGCATAACGCCAGCCATCCTCACCCCCAAACATCAAGGCAATCGTAGGTAATGACATCGCTGCTGCTGCTGAACCGAAATTACCCCAGCCACCATAAATACCTTCAGCCAAACCGACTTGCTTTGCTGGAAACCACTCGGAAATCATACGAATGCCGATAACAAAGCCAGCACCAACAAAACCCAACATAAAGCGAGCAAGTGCTAATTGCTCAAAACTATCGGCCACTGCGAAGAAAAAACAGATAATGCTGGAAATACCGAGCAGCAGTGAATACATGATCTTAGGACCATATTTATCCACCAGCATACCGATAACAATTCGTGCAGGAATGGTTAACGCCACATTCAGTATCAGTAACGTTTTTATTTGCTGGTTGTCGAGACCTAAGGTATCGCGAATAGCCATTAATAAAGGGGCGTGATTAAACCACACCACAAAACTGATAAAAAAGGCTATCCAGGTTAAATGAAGGGTACGGATATTATCTTTAAAAGATAATAAATTGAGTTTGTTATTAGACATTAATTCAGCTCTCTTTTAAACATACCAGAATGGTTATGTTCGAATAGCGGGAATCATGCCAATCCATAACAATTTGATTTATATATTATTTTAATATTTAAATAAGCATACTAAATACATATTAAAGCTAAAATGGTGCATCTTGCACGCTACTAGTGCACTAAAGTCAGTCTATGGCCAGATCTTCATCAGGCCAGTCGAGGTCACAACAGAACACAAACATCTTTCCATTCACTTCTACAGCTTGTGACACAGTAATACACATATGAGAGCCGGCAACAGACAGATATGGGCGACTAATTTGTGTTGTATCCGGATTTTGTATTGCCCTGAAGTGATAGTGTCTATGTGACCAATTCGCATTATCTCCGGAAAGTAATGGCGAAAAACGGATATCCAGTTTTGCCGTGTATTTGTTTGAATACAGGCTTCGACCTATCTGATAGCCCGATTCGTCAAGTAAATAACAACGAACAGCTCGCTCATCGTCAAACAGTTCGCTCCCACATGCTTCGAAAGCACGCCCATGCTTAAACGCACTGACCTCTTTCTCAAAAACCAACTGGAAAGCGCGGAAATGTTGTTGAAGCTTACGATTATATTGACTACGGACATTCTGATGTTGCTGTAAAAGCTGGTCCATCGCTTCCCCAAAATCTACGTCCTGCTGCAGATCGGATTCAGGCGTAGCAAAATAAAACCCCTGGATCATATCGGCATTACTGGAAATAGCGACTAGCGCTTCTTTTTCGGATTCAACACCTTCAATAACAACTAAACTACCTGCCTCGTGTATGAGTGACACGATACCAGTGAGGATTCTTTCCACCTTCATCGACTGGCCAGCTTTCTTAACCAAGCTACGATCAATCTTCACAATATCAGGCTGTAGATTCCAGATGCGATCAAAATTAGAATGGCCAGCCCCAAAATCATCAATCGCAATCAAACATCCCAAACGGCGAAAATGTTGAATGAGTTCCAAAAGGTACTCACGGTCATCAATTTCACTCTCTAAAATTTCAATCACAATACGTCTGGCAGGCAGTTTGGTTTGCTGCATCAATTCATGCATAAACCCGGCATCAGGACGCTCAGCCACCAGACACTGAGAATTGAGGTTGAGAAATAACCAGGCATTATTATCAGGCTGATGAGAAAAGTTAGAGGCATGCAGAAAACGACAGGTCCGGTCTAACTCCAGATGCTCACGCTGACTGGTTGGCTGGGACATAATCTCAACCGGCGATACCGCTCTCCCATCAATATCATTAGCACGTAATAAACCTTCATACCCAACCGCTTTTCGGTGAGCGATACTGAAAATGGGTTGAAAAACCGATGTCAGGCAGAACGACTTATATGTGGTTTCATAATGATGTTCATTCAGTGACAGTTCAGTCATCCCTACTCGTACCTTTGATATCTGTGGGCAATGTTGTTTTAACATTATTTACCTTAAATCTTAATGCGTCCGTTTATTAATTACCACAATAGTTAAAATTAAACATCTCAAAGACACCTTCAGCTACTACAGGGCAAATAGTACAAGCAGGATTTAAGCCAATAATATTGGGATTGAGCTGGATGATGTTCAGGACACTATCTTCCATAGAAGATAAGAAGCCACTTCTATAAAAGTGGCTCCATGCTTTGTTTATATTGTTAATTATTAAATATTTTTTTGCGGTTCAAGTAAATTAGCTGCAGCCAGAATATTTTGAGCAAGTTGGCCGAGTCGCATATTCTGATTCATGGCCGATGTTCGCATCAGGCTGTATGCTTCATTTTCCGTGCACTTCCGTTGTTCCATAATAAGTCCTTTAGCTCTATCAATAATTTTCCTGTCAGCCAAAGACGTTTTTAAATCTTTCAGCTGTTTTTGCATACTCTGTACTTGTTTAAACCGGGCTATGGCAGTACGGAGAATCGCGTGAATCCGGTTCTCATGAAAACCATCAACAATATAGGCACTGACACCAGCCTCAATAGCCTCTTCAATGGCCTCATCTCGGTCATCATGTGTGAAAATCACAATCGGTAATGGAAAGCGTTCATTAATTATCTTAAATTTACTTAACAGCTGACTATCGCTGGTATTCATAATGGCAATAATCAAGTCGGGCTCAATGGTCCATTTCAGATTAAGTAATTGCTGTAAATTAGTGGCTTCGAAAATGACGTTATAGTCGGTATTTTCAAACACCTTTTGCAGCGTATTCATAAACTCCGTAAATTCACTGATAACAACCGTGTTAATCGTTTTAGTGACTGTTTTCATAGCAGCATTGCTCATATCATTCGTGTATGTTTTTGGGAGGCATATTGAATAACGATACTGAAAATATTCAGCACTTCATCAATAGCCCGTGTGGAAAGATTAAAATATTCATGGCTATCAAGCTTCAACTGACCCCGTTGAAGCACACGTTTATCAACCATATTCAATAAGGCATCAATTTGCTGACGAACCGCTTTAGAGGAAGTTTCCAACGAAGAATTCAAATCGTTGTTATTAATTAATTTGACTTCAGACAGTAATCTCTCTGAGGTGGTTTTTACTGAGATACGTAAAAACTCAAGCAAAATTCTATCAGCGGCCAAACACGACCCTCTGGCACAAACGCCCGAACCTATAGCTCGTGTATATCCGAGCGTTTCTGCAACACGAAGCGTATCAATACAAATTTCTGAAACGCGTGTGCAGGAATCAAGCATCAAGCGATGTAAGTCATATGCTCTCATCACATCATCTAATAGCATTAGTTGGCCATCTATCATCAAGCTATGTTGTCTGACGATATTTTGTGGAGAAAGATCTTTGGCCAGAGCATGTTGTTTTAGCCGAGGCCAGTGCTCTATAAAGGATTGCCATTGAGGAAAATCTGATAGTGTTTGACTCATCTCACTGTCAATCAGATTGTCGATATCATTCTGTAGCTGAATCATTTGTGGTAATAACTTTTCATTCCCACTTACGACTGCATTGCTTGTGCCACGATGTTTTTGGCAATGGTCAACCACCGACCGTAAATGGCTGGTCAGTAATATGCCTTTTTTTATTCTCAGATTGAGCTGACGACGCTCAGATATCAGATTGTAAATAATCAAAAGCATGCAAGTGGCAACTACACCACCAATGATCAATGGATACATCTTTGTTCTCCAGTGAAATTAGCTCAGAACTGAGTCATTCCCAGGTCGCTAAATAACCAGCCATAATCCCTAGAGGCGAAATCATTACCATAAAAATTAATTTCACTAATTCTTTTACTACCATCATTAAGTCAACGAAATATCCCATGACATGCTCCTTGCAGTACTGGATGACAATCTCAATTTTGCATAAGCTATGCCAAAAAAATATTTGTTTAAATACAGAAACTTAAACTATTAAGATATTTTTCGTCTGCTTCAAAATGGTGTTATGAGGATGGCTATTGAACAATTGTGGTGCAGATTTAACAGATAAAAAAAAGCCGGGCAGTGCCCGGCTAGATGAGGAGTATGATTTAGAAGTTAAGCTGTCCATATAACCAGAACTTATCGGTATCAGCACCGCCAAATTCTTTATCTGCATTGTAGTCAGCATAGGAAATACCCAGCGTGTAATGTTGCATAAAGGTTTTTTGCAGCATCACATCGAATTCATTTCCGGCATCAAGGCTGTCTTTATCCGTTTCAAAGTCGTGATAGACCGCGATCAGCTTGGCGCCAGCCACATTGCCAACTACTGTGAAATAGGTATCTTTCAACCCTTGATTGGGTGTGGTCAGAAACACATCAGCCCAGCCCTGGAAAGCATGGTTGGTGCCCAGCGGTGTTTTAAAACTGTAGGTGCCGTCACCTTCTTGTACTTCATATGATAACTTTGCCAACCAACCTTCATATTTACCGCCCAACTCCAGCAAGTAATAATCCTGTGGATCCATTTTGCCATCAGCATATTCATCTTGTGTCGCATACTCGGCGGTATAGACTGCCGATAAATTTTCATTAACCGGCTTCGCACCAGATAATCTCAAACCATAAGTCGCTGTTGAGTTAGCGTTGTTATCAGCAGCATCCTCATAATCGAGTAAATAGCTATACGCTTCTAATTTTCCCACAGACCAGCCGCTGTATTGAACATTAAATAAGTGACTGTCCATATCAATCACGCCATCGTCAATCAGGCCTGCGGTGAGGTCATTACCAAAAATCGTGTTCACTTTATTGATATAGGCATAGCTCAATTTAAGATCTTTAATTGAGCTATTACTCAGACTAACAGCATCAAATGATTGATGATTTTGACGCCAGAGTACATTACCGATAAACCGGTGAAACGGTGCCTCACGGTAGGTCAATTCCTGACGGCCCAGTTTGACTTCAGTGCCATAGCCGTTATAACTCAAGTAAGCCTGATTCACTTCGGTGCCATTCGGATCAGCAATAACGGAGTACTTCTTGACTGCTGTTTGTGGGTACTCTTCATAATCGCCCCCCAAATCCGACACATCTTCCAGTTCCAAAAAGGCACCAAAACCATGAAAGTCACCGGTTTTATAGCCTAAGGTTGTCCGCAAAGTTACGGCATCGGCATCTTTTAGGGCATTATCCTGCTCTACTGACTCATAGCGCAGTCTGGCAGAAAAACTCACCTTTCCAGCAGTCAACGCATCATAAAAGCTGTCATCAGCCATTACCGTACCAGGTAACAGGGAAACACTTCCAAGCCCTGTGCTAAGTAATGACATAAGGGTTAGCTTTTTTAATTTTGGCATTCTTTTTTTCCTCTGCAAATAAGCCGCTCTTCGTGAATAATGGGCTTTAACATCAAATACTCAAATCAAACTGCTTCGTTGCAGATAGACCTCTATTAGTAGTAACGACGCTGCTCACCTTTAATGAGCAAGTAATTTTTTCAACTCGGGGACACAGGAACCACAATTGGTCCCAGCTTTTAATTTCTGACCAATCTCATCAACAGAATTGACATGTCCGGATTGAATCGCCTCATTCAGCGTGTTTTGCCCCACCCCGAAGCAAGAGCAGACAATTTGACCAGCATCTTTTTGCCCCTGACTGGGCTGACCGACCAATAAGCTGTATCGCTCAGCATCCGAAAGACTGTTTAAACTAAATAATTGTGATAACCAGGAACGTGCTGGCAAATCATGACTAGGGGCAATAAATACAACACCCTCTAGTCGATTACGTTTTATTTGACCAGCGCGATAACGACCCGCTTTAGCATCAGTGAAATCCAGCCATTCCCCCTCTTCACCTAAGTGTTGTTGAGCCCATTTGGCTGGGTCATCTAATGATTGCTGCCCGGCAATTTCATAGCGCCAGAATTGGGCACCACGCACCTTCACCCAGTAGTTGGCATCTTTCACCGTAATGGGATGACGCGACAGAATAAAACCATGCCAGACAGGTTGGTATGCCCGAATCGTCACTGGCGTATGTTTAGACTCTGGCTGACCAGAAACGGGATCATATACAGAGGCCACCAAGGCATCGACTCGCGCCATTGAGGCATATTGGCTGCTCCAGTGAATCGGCACAAAAATACTGCCTGGTCGTTGTTCATCTGTTACCACCACACGAACAATCATCTCACCCCACTGACTGCTAACTTCAGCCAAGGCACCATCTACCAGCTCAAAAGTCGCTGCATCCAATGGATGAATCTGAACCATTGGTTCAGGAATATGGGCATTCAATCTGACGGCTCTGCCTGTTCGTGTCATGGTGTGCCACTGATCACGAATACGGCCAGTATTTAATACCAGTGGATATGCCTCTGTTGTTGGGTTAAAGGGTAATTTGGGTTCAACACTGATCATTCTGGCTTTACCAGACGGCGTAAAAAATCGCTTGTCGGTAAACAGACGTGCAGTGCCCATCTCGGTATTCTCCATGACAGGCCATTGCACTGGCACCAGATTGTCATAGTCTTCATCACTGATATCGGCCAGACCACCAATATTAAAGTCGCGCTCACCGTCATTTTCAAACGCGGACAGTTGGGCATGCTCTCTAAAGACATCGGCTGGTTTCTCAAAGGGAAATGCGGCCTCAAATCCCATTTTTCTGGCAACCTGAGTAATGATCCACCAGTCTGGTCTGGCTTCTCCAGGCAAAGGTAAAAATGCTCGTTGATGACTGATACGACGCTCAGAGTTGGTCACCATACCGTCTTTTTCACCCCAGGCTGCAGCCGGCAGTAAAATATCAGCAAGTTCGGTGGTATCGGTAAATTGTTCACATTCAGACACCACCACCAACTCACATTTTTCCAGTGCAACTTTCACCTTATCGGCATCAGGCAAGCTGACCACGGGATTGGTCGCCATGATCCAGATGGCTTTGATTTTGCCACTAGCGACCTCATTAAACATATCAATGGCTTTGGCTCCATTTTCTCTGGCTAAATTATCGGCCTTCCAGAAGCGTGATACCCGGTCATGATGCTCTGGATTGGTGATTTCCATATGCGCAGCGAGCTGGTTACTTAAACCGCCCACTTCCCGACCGCCCATGGCATTAGGCTGGCCGGTAAACGAAAAAGGCCCCATGCCTGGTTTACCAATCCGGCCGGTAGCGAGATGGCAGTTAATAATGCTGTTACATTTATCTGTTCCGGAAGTAGATTGGTTAATGCCCTGAGAATAAACCGTAACGACTTTTTCCGTTGAAGCAAATAGCTGATAGAACTTCACTATGTCCTGCTCTTGCAACTCGGTCACAGCCGCTACTTGAGGAATCGACCCAGCAGAGGTTTTGGCTGCAGTCATTGCAGCAGCAAAGCCTTCAGTGTGTGCTTCCAGAAATTCGAGATCCAGATAATCTTCTTTTTTCAGATAATGTAATAGGCCGTTAAATAAAGTAGCATCCGTGCCGGGTTTCACCGACAAATGTAAATCGGCGATATCACAGGTCGAGGTTTTGCGTGGATCAATCACCACAATTTTCATCTCAGGCCGATCTTCTTTAGCCTGTCTCAGCCGCTGAAAAATGACTGGATGGCACCAGGCCAGATTCGAGCCTGCCAGGATCACCAGATCGGCAAGTTCAATATCTTCATAACTACACGGCACCGTATCACTACCAAATGCCCGTTTATACGCCGCCACAGCGGATGACATACACAAACGCGAGTTGGTATCGATATTGGCACCGCCAATAAAGCCTTTCATTAATTTATTGGCGGTGTAGTAATCTTCCGTCAATACTTGGCCTGAGACATAAAACGCCACTGATTCAGGACCATGTTTAGCAATGATGTCACTAAATCCACGAGCCACTGACACGATTGCCTCATCCCACGACACCCGTTTTCCATGCACTTTGGGATGGAGCAAACGATTCCCCAAATCCACGGTTTCTCCCAGCGCCGAACCTTTTGAGCACAGGCGTCCCAGATTGGCAGGATGCGTTTCATCACCTTCAATTTGTACAGTGCCATTCTGAAGTGGGGTTGCTAACACGCCGCAGCCAACACCGCAGTATGGACAAGTCGTTTTTGTAGTCGTCGTATGTTGTTCAGCCAAAATTAGAGACTCTTTATCAGGTTATAGAGAAATAAAAACGGTACCGTTGTCTATTTTTGTCTCAAATGTACGGGTACAGCCTTCATCGGGTCCAGTGGCTTCGCCACTGTTCATATCAATAACCCAGTTATGCAAAGGACAAGCCACACGATTATCGTAAACAAGTCCTTGAGATAACGGTCCTTTTTTATGAGGACATTGATCAAATAAGGCAAAGACCTGATCACTTGAGGTGCGAAACACCGCAACATCACCTTCTGCTGTCACGAGTACACGTGATCCTTTTTTTGGAATATCGACCAGAGGGCCAACTTCAGTCCAACTCATATCTACCTCTACACCACTTGTTTAATAGGAATATAGTTTTCTTTATATTTGGCCGCTTGTTCAGCCCAAGGATCTACCTGTGCATTTTTTTGTGAATCATGGAAACGCTCAGCCAACCGTTTACGATTCAATTCATCGTCGACCACAGCTGAGGTCACATGTTTTAAACCGACGCGTTCAATCCATGGTGCAGTACGTTCCAGATAATGAGCTTCTTCGCGATACAGCTGCATAAACGCGGCACAATATTCCAGCGCCTCTTCCTCAGTCGCGACTTTGGTGAGAAAGTCAGTTGCCCTGACTTTGATACCACCATTACCACCGACATGAAGTTCGTAGCCTGAATCCACACACACAATGCCAAAATCTTTGATAGTCGCTTCAGCACAGTTCCTTGGACAGCCAGAAACAGCAATCTTGAATTTATGGGGTGTCCAGCTTCCCCAGGTCATTTTTTCCGCTTTGATACCTAAGCCAGTAGAGTCTTGAGTGCCGAACCGACACCATTCAGAACCGACGCAGGTTTTGACTGTTCTTAACGATTTGCCATAAGCATGACCAGAGACAAAGCCTGCCTCACTCAGATCTGCCCACATTTTAGGCAAGTCTTCTTTTTTGATTCCTAGTAAATCTATCCGCTGACCACCAGTTATTTTAACGGTGGGCACATTGTATTTTTCGGAGATATCCGCAATGGCGCGCAACTCTCTAGGATTGGTGACCCCGCCCCAAATTCTCGGTACAACTGAATAAGTGCCGTCTTTCTGAATATTGGCATGGACACGTTCGTTAATGAAACGTGACTGAGGATCATCCTGATACTCATTTGGCCAACTGCTTAACATGTAATAGTTCAGAGCCGGACGACAGGAGTGGCAGCCATCTGCTGTTTTCCACTCAAGTGCTGACATCAAATCAGGAATGGTTTTCAGGGATTTATCAATAATGGCAGCCTTAACTTCAGCATGCGATAAATCGGTACAGGCACAAAGCGGTTTTTTACTCGGCGTATCATTAAAATCGCTGCCTAGCGTTGAAGCAAGTATCTGTTCAACTAAGCCTGTACATGAGCCACAAGAGGCTGATGCCTTGGTATGTGCTTTGACTTCATCCAGAGTAAACAGGCCATGCTTCGAAATAGCCTGAACAATATCGCCCTTACAAACACCATTACAGCCACAAATCTCGGCATCATCGGCTAAACCGTCAACAGAATTGGATGGACCATGTCCTGAATCCCCCAGGTGATGCTGTCCAAACAACATGTTTTCACGAATATCTGAGATATCGGTACCATCGCGCATCAATTGGAAGTACCAGGCACCGTCTACGGTGTCCCCATAGAGAACGGCGCCAACCAATTGGTTTTCTTTAATCACCAGCTTTTTATAGACTTTTCTTGCGGCATCCTTAAATACCAGATCTTCAGTATCGTCATCACCGAGAAAGTCACCGGCAGAAAACAAATCGATGCCTGTTACCTTTAATTTGGTTGATGTGACTGAACTGATATAACGGGCAATCCCCATTTGAGCCAGATGGTTTGAACACACTTTTGCTTGCTCAAATAATGGGGCGACCAGGCCAAAGGTTTGGCTCCGGTGCTGCACACACTCACCGACTGCATAAATACGTGGGTCAAAGGTTTGCATGGTGTCATCCACCACAATGCCACGATCACAATGGATACCGGCTGAACTGGCTAATTCGATATTGGGGCGGATACCCACAGCCATCACTACCAAATCCGCTTCTATTTCTGAGCCATCTTTAAAGCGAAGTTTTTCAACTCGGTCACGACCGATAATGGCTTCCGTTTGATGTTCCATCAAAAACTTCAGCCCTTTCCCCCGCAGTTCGTCCAGCATCAGATCGGACGCGGGTTTGTCTAACTGTTGATTCATCAACACATCACTGATGTGAACAACACTGACATCCATCCCCTGAATCATCAGACCATTTGCGGCTTCCAGTCCTAACAATCCACCACCAATCACCACGGCTTTTTTATGTGTCTTTGCCGTTTCCAGCATGGTGTCAACATCAGCGATATCACGAAAACTAATGACACCGGGGAGATCTGCACCAGCTATTGGCAACATGAATGGACGCGAGCCAGTGGCCAGTAAAAGACGGTCATATTTTTCGGTGGTGCCATCGTCTGCTATTACTACACGGTTTAGACGATCTATGGTGGTCACCTTTTTACCTGATAACAAGGTGATGTTGTTATCTTGATACCACTGCAAATCATTAATCATGATCTCATCTATGGTTTTCTCACCAGCCAATACAGGTGAGAGCATAATCCGGTTATAGTTACCGTAGGGTTCTTCACCAAATACAGTAATGTCATATTTCTCTGGTGCGAGTTTAAGTAACTCTTCCAGCGTACGCACTCCTGCCATGCCATTACCGATTAAAACTAACTTCTCTCTCATGGATCTCTCCGTCAATCATTGTCTGCTTACTTTGGCAAACACTGTGCCAAAAAAGTAAACTATTGATTTAAAAGAAAGAGTTTATTAAAAGTTTTTTTAATAAGTAGTTTAGATGCTTATTTATGCACCATTATGATTAACCTTGCACCATTTAAATACGGCGCAAAAAAAAGCCCTTCACTGTGAAGGGCTTTTTTTGTCGGTGGCTATGCTTTTTTAAGGTTGCATATTCCAGATATGTGACTGAATTAACCATGAACCATCTTCAGTTTTTACCAGAACCAAAGATAAAACACCGCCGAAACTTATCTTCTCACCGTCGCTGTTTTTTCCGTCTGCGTGCCAGTAACCAATTTGGGTTATCTGATCGTCAGTTGAATAAATAGCATCTGTTTCAATTTGATGATTGGTCACACCGTTATCAACAAAACTTTGAAATAACTGTGCGATAGCATCTTTACCTTTTAAGATAGCGCCATTACCCGGTGATAAGGTCGCATCATTTTTATATAACTGTTTCAAACTATCGACATCGCCAGCATTAAACGCTTTGTTCCATTGGGCATTAGCAAAATCTATCTGATTTTTTACCGATAGCTCTTCAGCCATCACAGAAAATTGCACAGAAAACATACTGAACATAAAAACTAAAAACTTTTTCATTACTCACTCCTGGTTAAATTTAGTGTTATCTATTGTTTGGCTTAATTTAACGTTCAATCAAAAATCGTTAAATTTCGCTTTAACTTTGCCAGCACATCCATTAATACCTGACCTTGCTCTTTATCAATCACGGACATCAATTGTCCCAAACGCTGATAATAATCAGGCATGACTTCGTCTAATTTTTGCTGACCCTTCTTGGTAAGTTTGATTTGTGTTTGCCGTTTATCTTTCTCATCAACAATACGCTGTATTAGTCCCTCTCGCGCTAAACCATCTAACAGGCCTGTCATTGTCGCCCGGCTGACCCCAGATTGTTCTGCCAACTTTGAGGGTGAAGATATAAAGCTATCTTCACGCATCAATAAAATTAATACCCACCAGCGTCCCTGGAGTAAATCATAGCGTCGTAAAAAGTTATCTAAGCCGACAGAAAGCTCTGAGGCTACCCCGAGAAGATGGAGAAACTGCATCACTGCATTGATATCGACTTCTGGGTAGCGCGAAGCAAATTTTTCTAATATTGCCTTATCTGGCAAGTCTTTAAGTTGAAGCATACCCCATTATAGTTAGCTTCCTAATTTTTAGTAAACCTTTATCTTAAATAAATTCAGCTTCGTTTAAGCTACGCCACCTAGTATGTGACCCGTACCTCAACAAAAGGAGCACAAAATGAAAAACGTAAAAACAATTGGCTTAATTGGTGCGGCAACAATGATGATGCAGATGGGTGTTGCTCATGCGGATTTAGATGCTGATGACATGCGTGAAATCAGAAAAATCTCTGAAGGTTTTGGCTTAATTTCATTAGAACAAGCACAAGCTAAAGCGCTTGAAGCCAAACCTGGTATTGTAGAAGATGCCGATCTGGAAGACCGTGCCTTTGATAAAGGCTGGGATTATGAGTTTGAAATTGTTGATGCTGATGGTGGCGAATGGGAAGTCCTAATTGACGCCAAAACCGGTGAAGTTCGTAAAACAACTAAAGACTGGTTCTAATCAGCTACTGAGGCCTGCAGGTGGATATCCACCTGCAGGCCTCCCCATTTCTGGGATTGAGCAAACTGCATAGTACCGTCATAACTTTCAACAATATCAAATACAATTGCCAAACCTAAACCACTTCCCGGCGTTGATTCATCAGCCCGAAAACCCCGTTGAGTCAAAGCTGACAAGTCATCATCATGACATCCAGGTCCATCATCCATCACCCGAATAGCAATACCCTTTTCATTCTTGATCTCTAGTTCTACCCGGCTTTGGCACCATTTGCATGCGTTATCCATGATATTTCCCAGCAGTTCCAGCAAGTCTTCTCGATCACCATGAAAACGCAGTTGTTTATCGACCTGACAGGTAATAATCAGTTGTTTATCCTGATAGATACGTTTTAATGTATCAGCCAGACTTACCACTAATTCATGAATATCAACACCTCTTCCAGGCAATGTTAAACCCGACACACGAGCACGTTTTAATTCACGATCAATAATTTGCTTGATTTCCTGAGTCTGCTGATAGATTGCTGCTTTAGTCACAGCATCATTTTTCAATTCCTCACTGTCGGCGATCTGGTTTAACAGGGTCAATTGGGTTTTAAGACGATGCGCTAAATTACCAAGCGATTGCCTGGAGCGGCGTGTTTTTGTGACCATACTGGCCATTAAACGATTGAGTTCAACCAGTAAGGGCCGGATTTCATCAGGCGCCTGTTCATCAATTTTTTCAATATCGCCTTGCCCCAATAGTTTTAATTCATTCTTAGCTTTATTCAGTGGTCTCAATGCACGTCTGACAATCCAAAACTGTAGCCCCAACAAAGCTAAAACGCCTAACAGTGATAAGGTAGTAAATGTCCACTGAAAATGGGTTTTATCCTCCAACATCCAGGCAATATCTTCTGCTACGGTAATCGTGACCTGCTGTCCCTGCTTCAGATACCCCGCCGACACAGCCATCAACGGTTGCTGTCCTGGTCCTTCCAGATAAAGCGTGGCTTTTTCACCGACATTTAAGGCTGGTGTAGATAAATCAAAGTCCCATAAAGAGCGTGAGAAGAGTTGTTGTTGTGGTGTTTGAATAGAAAAGTACAGACCTGAGAAGGCCCGCTGATAGCTGCTGCTCAAACGACGATCATCCAGCAGGATTTCTCCTTCAGCATTAATATGGATATGAGCAACTAAGGTTTGTGTTTCTTCTTGCAGGCGGGTGATAACTTGCTTTTCAATTAAACGATCAATGGTGAAGGTTAGCCACAGCCATTGTCCAATCAACAAGACAGCTAAAAAAATTGCTAAGCCAATGGATAAACGGCTACGAACCGATCGCATTAGTCTTGCTGACCAAAAATATAACCTTGGCCGCGCCTTGTTACTATCCAATCAGCCCCAATTTTCTGACGTAAGCGATTCACATAGACTTCCATCACATTGCTGTCTTTGTCACTATCCAGTTGATAGACATGCTCAGTAAGTGTGGTTTTAGAAAGTAACTGCTGGGGGTGCAACATAAAGTATCTTAACAGCTTAAATTCTGTGCCTGTCAGGCTATGCTTCTCACCCGTCTTCAATATCACGGTCTGCTCTGCTTCATCCAGAGCTAAACCTTCATAACTCAACTCTCCAGGATGCTGCCCAGAGCAACGGCGTAAAACAGCATTAATCCGAACGATGAGCTCTTCAGTTTGAAAAGGTTTAGCAAGATAATCATCTGCACCGGCTTTAAAGCCCAGTACTTTATCTTCCCAGGCATCACGTGCAGTCAGAATAATTACGGGCACGGCATTTTTATTGCGTCGCCAATTTTCTAAGACTTCTAGTCCCGGTTTCCCCGGTAACCCTAGATCCAATACAATCAGATCATAAGGCTCGATTTCGCCCATTGCTTCGCCATCAATACCATCAGCAGATAAATCTGTGGCAAATCCGGCTTTATTCAATGCTTGCTGAAGGTTAGGTCCTAATAAGGGATCATCTTCAACCAATAACAGCCGCATTAATTATCCTCATTTTCCAGCTCAATAAACTCACCTGTTTGAGCATCTAACTCAAGCTCCCAGACCTGACCTTGTTCATCCAGAATCTCGAGTTCGTATATGTAACGGCCATCGTCTTTTTCCAAATCTGTTTCAATGACCTGACCGGGTTTTATTACTTTTGCCTTCGTCAGAATTTCCTGAAGAGGCATAATCTTGCCCTCTTTCAGCAATTGTCTGGCCACACTGGCACTTTCATCAGCTTGTGCTGGCGATACTGCAAGCACAACGCTCACTGAAATGGATAAGCATGTGAATAGAGTGCGTTTCATCGTATACATTATTTAGATGTCTAAGTGAGCTTAAGTGTAGAAATTCAAACTTAAACCAAACTTAATAACGATGTTTTATTGAGTGGTAAAAATTCGGATAACTTTACCGTTTTTAAGTAAAACATGCGTGCTGCCTTTACTCATTGTTTTAAACATCCATTTTTCAAAATTATCCTGAAGGCGCTCACCATCTTTACCCACTTTCAAAGCCGGTCTGACAGACTTCACCACGTTGCTGGGCTGCCAGTTCTCGCCACAAACATGCATGATTTGGTCAACATCCATACCTACCTCTATGGCACTTTTGCCACAGGAATAATGATCTAAATACTGACTACTTCCCGCATGAGCTAAAGCAGTAAAACTCAAACCTAAGGCTATCGAAGCCAAGTAAAAAAAACGCATATCTCTCTCCGTTCATTTTTTCAGGACAATATCATGAACTGTGTTGAATAATCTTGCCAGATTTTGTTATCAAATTTAACCGTCGCCAACAATATGCAGGAAGTGCATATGTTTTTCGTATTGAATCAGAATGTCATCAATGACTTGCTCTTGATTATATCCGTACATATCGTAATGTTGACTACCTTCAGCAAGATACACTTCACCCCGATAATAACGCTTTGTCTCATCATCATCGTCTAATGCATCGAGGGCAAAACTTGGCATTACGTGCCTGACGCTGTGAACCCCGTAAACAAAGTCTTTCTCACCACCATAGCTGACGTTTAATTCAATCGAATCTTTTTTGCTAACAATCTCAGATTCAACACCAGTATTACGTAATTCCGCCGCCACTTTTTTCAACGCGGGTTTCACCACATCGTTCAAAAATGTTTGCATTGTCGCTTTATCAGGATATTCACTCAAATTTTTCAGGCGTTGCTTCCAGCCAACTTGTCTGCCTGTACTCACAGGAGTCTGTGGCACACCAATGATCAGGCGTTTTATGCCTTCCATTCTTAAGCCTTTCATCAAGCCAAAACACATCAGTAACATGATGACAACAAATGGCAGAGCACCAGCAATAGAAGCCGTTTGTAAGGCTTTTAAACCACCCGCCAGCAATAACGCAGCAGCAACACAACCTTCCGTTAATGCCCAAAAAATGCGCTGCCAAACCGGCGGTTTAGGATGGCCATTGGAGGTAATCATATCAATGACCAAGGAACCTGAATCTGATGATGTTACAAAAAATGTGATGACCAGTATGGTGGCTAAGCCAGAAGAAATCATACTCAGCGGCATATGCTCAAACATCGAGAAAACGGCAATGGCACTATTTTCACTGACGGCTCCAGAGATAACCCCGGCAAGATTACCCAGCTCCATATGAATAGCTGTTCCGCCAAAAAACGTCATCCACATAAAGGTAAAACCAACAGGCACAAATAACACACCTAGAATAAACTGACGGATAGTTCGACCTCTTGAAACTCGGGCAATAAACATCCCGACAAAGGGCGACCAGGCAATCCACCAGCCCCAATAGAATAATGTCCAGCCACCTATCCAGCCATTAGGATCATAAGCATATAAATTGAATGTTTTATTAACCACTTCGCTTAAATAATTACCGGTGTTTTGTACCAATGTTTGCAATAAGAACAGCGTCGGACCAGCAAATAAAACAAACAACAATAAAAGAATAGCCAGCCCCAGATTAATTTCAGACAGACGTTTGATGCCTGAATCCAGCCCCGCGACAACAGAAATAGTTGCTAGCAGTGTAATCCCAGCAATCAAGCCGATTTGAAGACCCACTGATTCTGCTGGTAAGCCAAACATATATGTAAGCCCGGCATTCACCTGTAAAACCCCAAGACCCAGTGAAGTCGCCACACCAAACATGGTGCCTAGCACAGCGAAAATATCTACTGTATGGCCGATGGGGCCATATATTCTTTCACCAATTAAGGGATAAAGTGACGAGCGAATGCTTAATGGCAAATTATGTCTGAAACCAAAATAGGCGAGCGATAAACCCACCACGGCATAAATTGCCCAGGCGTGTAAGCCCCAATGGAAAAACGTGATCGACATCGCTTCCCTGGCAGCTTCAATATCACCACCTTGTCCTACAGGTGGTGAAGAAAAGTGCATAATCGGCTCAGCAACGCCGAAAAATAATAAACCTATACCCATGCCAGCACTAAACAACATGGCAAACCACGATAAATAACCATAGTCAGGCTCAGAATGATCAGGGCCAAGTTTAATAGCACCATAGGAACTCATTGCCAGGCCAATACTGAAGATAAGGAAAAATCCGACGGCCAGTAAATAAAACCAGCCAAAAGTATTCACTATCCAGGATTGAGTCGCGGTAAAAACTGAAGAGGCGGTATCAGAAAAAAACGCTGCAAAAATAACAAAAGCGATAATTAAAATAGCTGAACCAAAAAATACGGGTGGATTGATTTCTGCTTTACGTGTTGTTTTATTTTCTATCGTCGGACTCGTCATATATATATGAACTCTCTGATTATTATTTTGTTTAATGCGGGTAATACTTAGAAGTAATAGCCAAAATTGATATTAAAACGCGTCTGCCAATCATCATTCTGGTTGGCGCCTAAGCGATCGCCAAAAGGATCATCGCCACCAATGAATTCATTGCCATTTGAGGCGCTTAAATCGGTGTAGATATACCAGTTGCCACTAGCCCAAGCCGCACCCAAAGTAGCCAGTGCACTATCGTTAAAGTCACGCTCTTCTTTCAATAAAACACTGTATTCGACATAGGGCATAACGTAATCCAGCCACGGCAACTGATTTGTGTCATAGCGATAACTGAGAGAAACAGCCGGTAACCAGGCTTCTGCAGCGACTGTATTGGGAAAATCATAGGCCCCCATTTGCACCAGCTTTCTTGTTCCCAGAGGCTGATCTTTGTCTACGTCAAAACGGTAGTACGTTAATTGTGTTGCCAGTGTAAATGCTCGCCATTTGTTCAGCATATGACCAGAGACAGCATAATGGTGCCCATCATCTTGTGAACCACGGCTTTTTAATTGCGAATACTGTAAGGAGAAACCAAGATCGGTTTTGATTTCACCGGAACCAAGGTGAGTAATACCCCGTAAATTAAACTGGTTACGTTCTTCATAACCATCACCAGATTCATTGACCACATCGTAGGAATAGCGAGCACTTTGATGTGATGACCCCGTATATGAGCCTTCATCAGAGACATAATAGGCAATGTCCCAATCCCATTGGTCTGTGGACTGATGATATTTAACCCCCAGATCCATATCATCAGATAGACCGAGATAATAATGCTGATCAAAAAACCAGCTCTGCGAGACACCATAAGGTCCGGGACCAAAAGGCACTCTGTTTACACCGACTTGTATCTGACGCTGCTCGTCAAATTGATAACCTAACCAGCCCGTGTGCAGAAAGTTATAACCGTTATACCAGCGGTATTCTAATTTCCCCAGATAAGGGCCATTTTCATAGTCCAGATTCAGGCGAAACGTATCCAGGGCAAAGTTACCATCATCATCAAATGACCGTGAGGCACCACCTGTCTCAGGATAATCGCCAATCGCGTAATTCGCCCTAATCGCTCCCCCTACTTTGAGGTGACCAAACCGGATTTTATCGTCAGGTTTAGCTTCAGTATCGACTTGGGATTCTGCTAATGCTTCAAGTTTTGCCGTTGATTGCTGTTTTTCCTGTTCTGCTTTAGCAAGCGCAGCACGTGTTTTTTCCAGCTCCAGTTGTAGAGCTTTAACACGGGTCTGTAATTGTTCAACCGTTTCTTGTTCAGCATCAGCAACTGCAGTTGATGATGGGCCCATCGCTAATAGAGCAATAATTGATTGGCTTAAAAACAAGCTTCTTGTGGACAAGATAGCTCTTCGTCTTATCATGTAATTATCCGTTTAGATTACTGATGAACTTTTTGGAAAACGTTATTCACTAGGTGAAAAACGAAGAGGTGTGTTAAGAACACGTATTGTTTACCCTAACAATTTGAAGCCATGACTTCAAATCATCAGAACAGAATTCGGGCCACTATGGGGAGATGATCTGAGGCTTTTTTTGCCAGAGGTGATTTGTGTATATCCAAAGACAGTAGATGCTGACGAGGGTGAACCCAAATACGATCCAAGGCAAATACAGGAAAAAAACTGGGGAAACTCTTTCTTGATGGTGTGGTATCAAAATAGGCTTTTAAGCGGCGTAATGTTCGTCCCCACAAAAACCATTCATTCAAATCCCCCATCAACACCGCCGTATCAACTTCATGCTCGCCAAGACGGCTCAAGAGTTTTTCTACCTGATACTGGCGTTCCGTAGGTTTTAAACCAAAATGAGTGGTCATTATCACCAGTTGATGCTGCTCTATTTCCAGCCTGAGTTGAATGGCACCTCTGGGCTCATGAGGTGCCAGACTCAAATCAATCAGTTCATGAGAGCTTAATGGATATTTACTTAAAACCGCATTGCCATAATGACGACTTTCACGAAACATTGTCGGTCCGGCAATGCCGATCATCCCCGTTTGTTGGGCAATAAAATCCAGCAGGTCGATATCATTGACCATGTGATGCTCGACCTCTTGTAGCGCAATGATGTCAGCATCTATCTCACGGATGACATCCACTATTCTAAACGGATCAAAATGTCCATCAGTGCCGATACAGGCATGAATGTTATAACTGGCTAACTTAAGCTCCATTCAATCTCTTATTCGTCTTCTTTACGATTAATCAGTCGCTTCAACCCAACCATAATGCCAACAATGACGATGACAACTCCCACAAATATCGCGATTTGTTCAGGGTCTGGATTTTGCACCGTTCGCATTAATGAATCAGCAAACACTGTAATACCCAATATCCCCGGTAACATACCGATCAGCGTACCAATGGTAAAATCACGCGTATTAATATGTGAGCCACCGGCGACAAGATTAATCACTGTAAACGGTGCTACAGGAATAATGCGTACGGTGATAATCGCCAAAACACCATGTTTAGCCAGACGCCTGCTTAATTTATTAATACTGGAACCGGCTAATTTCTGAATGGTATTTCGCCCCATATAGTGTCCAACGGCATACCCCATCAAGCCACTCACCAGCGAGCCAATAATGGAATAAACAGTTCCCCATAAAGGGCCAAATGTCAGTGCCGTTGTGATAATCAGCAGGGTCACCGGAAAGGCAATCAATCCGGCAATGGCAAAAATACCGATCACAATTAATGGTGTTAATGGATGTGACTTAATACCTTCAGCGGCATGTTGTAATGTTTCCGGATTTAACCATTCACTTAATGGTGTCCATCGCCAAATAGCTGTTAACGCTAGTACCACAACCAAAACAGCAACAATTTTCCACCACTGTTTTTGGGCTGATTTTGGTTCATCAACCGGAATAAACATCTTAGTAAGTTTTTCCGTTTCAATCGGCCTTTCAGGATCGACAATAGCAGAGTCCGGTAACATCTGATTCGCATAGTCAGAGACCGAACAATCAAGTTCACGCAATGTATGACTGTTTTCCTGTCGAGCATCTATCAAGCGAATAAGAGAACCTTCCTGAGATAAATTCTGGCGAAGTTCATCTGCTGTCATACCAAAATGTTCTGTCAGTAAACGCTCGCGAAACCGACTGACAGTAGCTTTGTGTTCATCTGTCTCCGCTTCAATCACCAGATCACATTCACTATCGAAGCCCATGGAACGGTTGCTTAAATTTGCTGAACCGACTCGCATTAAACAATCATCAATGACCGTGATTTTTGCATGCACGCTGATATAAGAATCACCAAGCTCATCACGATGCGGATAACAAAGACGTAACCGATTATGTTTGTCAGCCTCTTTCAATTTACAGGCCACACGATAACGCAAAACATCCATGGTGGCCTGTTCTAGCCAGCCACCAGTCATTAATGGCAAGACTAAAACAACATCGGGCCCGTCTCGTTCCTGCAAGCGTTCGGCTAATAAATCAGCTACTTTCCAGGAGGTAAAATATTGATTCTCCATATATATAAGATTTTCAGCCGCTTTCAGGCTATCAATATAGAGTTGTTCAACTTCACGAATTTCTTTCTGATCACGGTACTGAGGCATTGTCCTGCTGATGCCTATCTCGATGTCTTTAAACCAGGGCTCGATATATTCAGGCCATGCCGATCCTGATTTTTGTGACGGTTTATTGAGTTTTTCGCCGGTCGCTTTTAACCAGCGTTCTCGTGCCAGGTCACCTAAGGCGGCTGCCGCTTCACCTTGCACCATCATTTGTACATCATGAAATGGCGGGTAATGATGACCATCAGGATCAATACGTCTTGATTCTTTCGCTTTATGTTCCGAGCTATCCCAACGACTTTTGCCAATATCAAAACCACCGGAGAAGGCAATCTCATCGTCTATGACCACCACTTTCTGGTGCTGAGATGCTCCCATTGGACACTCACCATCGAGTTTAAAATGCAATCTGTTTTGAGATTTCCACGCTGGTTTATACATGGGCAACCACTCACGCTCCATCGTATAAACCATTGCCCAGTCCCAGTTCAGAATATAAACATGTAAATCAGGGTTTCGGTTAAGCACTTCACTGATAAAAGCACCCAACTCTATAGGTAGGTCTTCAACTTGATCACTGTTGCGAACAAGTTGCATTCGGCTATCAATATCCCAGGAAAGAATATATACCGAGTGTTTCGCCCGCTGGATAGCAGCATGCAAAGCACCAAAGTAATTTTCCCCATCGATAAGTAAAGCAACTTGATCTGCATGTGTTTTTTGCCAGCAATTGTTACCTTCTTTCAGTATGGGTGTTTTTGTCACACTTGATTCCTAAATGATAGTCAGGGAGGGATTTTGCCACTGAGCATAACACAAGAATGCGTGACCACACACCGCCATCCTCTGCTGAAAAACAGCCCTTTTTCGTATTCTTTGTATCGATACAATATATCTCTATTTTCAGTTAATTCAGTTCTGAATTTTCACAATAATTTCAAGGCTATACAAATAATAATATAAGGCTTAGACGAATAATTGAAATAGCTATTGATGGCACCGTGTAAGCACGATATGTTTGTTATAAATAATAAAAAATATCTTCAATTGATAGAGAGAGAGAATGGCGATAAAACGCATTGCTACAAGTGAGTTACAAATCGGTATGTATATTCAGAAACTAGGAGGGTCCTGGATACAGCACCCGTTTGTCCGCAGTAGTTTCTTGCTCACCGAACCCAATGACATTAAGCGCATCAAAGAAGCAGGTATAAAAGAGTTGTGGATTGATGACGAGAAAGGCGAAATAACCGAAGCAGCCAAATCTTCCGACTCATCGCAGAAGACTGATTCGCCCACCGCACAACAAACGACCACAGATAAAACTCACTCTGAGATAAAAGCTTCAGACGCTTCAAGTTCGATTGAGAATGAAATCGAACGAGCCAGAAAACTATGCCAGGATGCCAAACCTCAGATCATGTCGATGTTCAACGATATTCGTCTGGGTAAAGCCATCGATCCAAAAACCACCCTACCACTTGTTGGTGAAATTGACTCGCTGGTTCAACGAAACTCTGCTGCCATACTCAGTGTCGCCCGATTAAAAACGCATGATGATTACACATACATGCACTCTGTTGCTGTATGTGCGCTTATGTTGTCACTTGCCAATCAGATGGGGTTAGATAAAGAACAAACTCGCCTGGCTGGTATCGGCGGTCTGATGCATGACTTGGGTAAAGCCGCTATGCCTCTCGACATCTTAAACAAACCCGGCAAGCTCACAGATGCTGAATATCTGATCATGAAAAAACACACTATCGTGGGTGCCACAATTCTGCAGGACAGTGGTGCAGAAGCAGAAGTGATTGATATTGCATTAAATCATCACGAGAAGATTAATGGCACCGGTTATCCCAACCAACTGCCTGCAGAAAAAATTTCTCAGCTGGCTCGTATGGCTGCTATTTGCGATGTCTATGATGCAGTAACCTCTGAACGTGCCTACAAAAAACCTTGGGAACCCGCCAATACCATTCGTGAAATGTCGAAATGGGATGGACATTTTGATAAACAAATTTTTAATAGTTTTGTTAAATCTGTAGGTATCTACCCGATTGGCTCTCTGGTTCGCTTAACATCTCAACGCTTAGCTGTGGTGATTGAGCCTGCTATAGACTCCTTACTAAAACCTAAAGTCAAAGTGTTCTTCTCAATACGCTCAAATGCCCCCATTCCTATACAAATCATCGATCTTTCTGCAAAAAACTGTAAAGAAAGCATTGAAGGACCAGAAGAACCCGCAGATTGGGATTTTAAATCCTTAGAAAATCTATGGTTATGAGTTATTATCCCGGTAAACCTCAATAACTCTTCACAAGACTAATGAAAGTCAGATGGATGAGTTTTAGCTGTTAGACATTATTAAAGGATAGATATGATGGCAGATAAGACACGATCGTCCTTACACACGCTGATTACCAAGCGTTATATGCTGGCTGTAACACTTATTGCTTTGTTATCCAGCTTTGCTGCATATACGCTAAAGTCTGCTCTTTCTGATGTTGATAATACGGCCTATATTGTCAATATTTCTGGTAGTCAACGCATGTTGAGTCAACATATTGCCCTGGATATTCATCGTTTGTATCAACAACGCTTCGTGATGAATACAGAACAAACAGAAACTGAAAATCTGCTGACTCAGCACATAGACACGATGAAATCCGCCAATCATCAGCTCGCTTCAGGCCAACTCAATAATGGACATCAGCTTGAACTCTCCCCAACTATCAGAGATATCTATTTTGGTGACATAGACTTATATGATCGCGTCAATTTTTACTTAAAAATCGCTACCCAAATCCTAGATACAACGTCTGAGGAACCATTTTTACAACTGATGAGCGAGATTGATAGCTCCTCTGAAAACTTATTAATCGATTTAGATAAGGCCGTTAATCAATATCAACGTGAAGGCGATGAGCGACTGGAGATCATTCAACGACTCGAAGTCGGTGTTTGGTTGGTGACACTGCTCACACTCATGCTGGAAGTTATTTTTATCTTCAGCCCCATGGCAAAAGAAGTCATCAAATCACGCGATGCAGAACAACGGCTGCTTAATAGCCTTGAAGATCAAGTTGAACTTCGTACCTATAAACTTGAAGCCGCCAACAAAAAACTACAAGAGCTGGCTAGTAAAGATCCTCTCACTAATCTTAATAACCGACTGACACTTGAAGTCGATATAGAAACCCTTATCAAAGGCTTCTACTCTCATCAGTGTCCATTTGCTATCGCCCTGATTGATATTGATTTTTTCAAACGAATCAATGATGAATACGGCCACTTAGCCGGCGATCATGTACTGAAAGAATTTGCTGAAATATTGCAATCACAAGGACGTAATACCGATAAAGTGTACCGTGTTGGTGGGGAAGAGTTTGTCTTATTACTGAACCGTGTTCCCTGTGAGAGAACTGAAGAAATGATGCTGGAATTGATCGACAAAACCCGGTCTCACCAGTTTAATTTTGAAGGTCAACAATTCACTGTAACCATTAGCATGGGTTTGTACCATACTGACCTTTTCCCGGTAGCGAATCTCCGAGACTTATTCTTCGTCACTGATAAAGCACTCTATGAATCAAAAGCCAATGGCAGAGACAGGCTAACCCTGGCTACGCGGATGTAGAACAACAGGCTTTAAAAGTCCTTAACATACAATATCTTAATCAGTAGTTAATGTTTTAGCGATGTCGTTTCAGTTCAGTTCGCTAAAAGCACATTCCAGATAGTACATCTTCGCTATCTGCCATTTTCAACATTAGGGAAAAACTCCCAAACTCTCAGTGAGCATCTCCCAAAGCGTCGTTAATTAAACGTTGTACACTACCAAACTGTGATTTCAATGGTCTGGAAGCGGTTTAAATTTCGTCTGTGATTAGCAGATAAATTTTATTTATCGACACTTGATTGTCCCGTGTCTTTCCATACAGATCATTGTCCTCAAGCTTAATACCTATGCAGTTACCTTCGCTTGGACTGCTCTTTAATTAAGGCATTCTTTGCATGAGGTTAAAGCGGTGAATTTTGAGATGTAACCGTACTGCTTACCAGCAGTATTTATGACACGACGAGATAGTCTGAGTGACTAAACAAATAATCTTTAACAGAAGAGATGGTTGGCGAAACGTATGTTTTAAGACGTATGACATCGCTTCAAGTCACATTCAAACAATACAGGTTGACACAGGCATTATCTCGTATCGTTACTCGATATCTGTATAACATTTTTGCGCTCAGAGTCAGGGAAGAAGTGGCAGGAAAACTGTTTAAAAAAGGCGCTTAAACCGAGGATTCTGAATGAAAAAAACTAAATGTTCTGCTTTTGTCAGAGGGTTATCAATGGCTTCAGCAATTCTGCTGAGCGGTTGTAAAGCAGGTGTTTTAGATCCAAAAGGACCGGTAGGTCATGATGAGCGAACGCTTATCATTACTGCCGTATTACTCATGCTGGTTGTGGTCATTCCTGTCATTGTGATGACGCTGGTTTTTGCATGGAAATACCGTGCTTCCAACAAAAAAGCCGAATACAAACCCAACTGGGCTCATTCAACCAAAATCGAAGTCATTGTCTGGACGGTGCCCTGTATCATCATTCTCATTTTAGGCACGCTGACCTGGATAACCACGCATTCGCTCGATCCATTCAAACCACTTGAAACAGCCGATAGTCAGAAGCCAATCACGATTGAGGTCGTTGCACTCGACTGGAAATGGCTATTTATCTATCCAGAACAACATATAGCCACAGTTAACCAAGTTGCCTTCCCTGAAAATGTGCCCGTTCGTTTCAAGGTCACCTCAGATACGGTGATGAATTCGTTCTTTATCCCTCAACTGGGTAGTCAGATATATGCGATGGCGGGTATGCAAACGGAAGTCAATTTGCTCGCCCATGAAATCGGTAGTTTTGATGGTATGTCAGCCCACTTTAGTGGTGATGGCTTTTCGCACATGAACTTTAAAGCCCTCTCCCAAACACCATCCCAATTTAATGAGTGGATTAATAAAGTAAAACAGGCCCATCGTGAGCTGGATCAAGACAGTTACGACGCCTTAGCCAAACCCAGTGAGCAAAATCCCGTTGCTTACTACTCGTCAGTGAAGCCTGACTTGTTCAAATCAATTGTCATGAATTACATGAATACGAACTCGGATATGGCCTCAGAAGAAATGCAATCAGACTCAGGAGTAACTGATGTTAGGTAAATTAACGCTTGCGGACATTCCCTGTTATTTATATCTTTTTCAATGGTATAAGACGCTTCCGTAGAATCACGGTTTTTATAATGTTCGTGAGGAATAATGAAATAACGAGCATCCGAAATACAACTATTCGAAACTATAAAGGATAATCCGATTCTTAGCTCGTAAGGATTGTTACGATACTCATAATGCCACTCGAATCTGCATAGATTGGTACCAGTACTAAGATTCGGATAAAAGTAAGAAAAACCATTTTTCTCCATTGTTAGAAAATATAAATGTTCAATAAAAGCGGAGACATCTGTCTCTTTGATTCTTGGGAACATCTCAAAAGGAGATGAAGGAGGTATAAAGCGAGGTTGTGTATAAATCGGTGTATTATCAGAACTTCGGTTTAAAGGATTGCCGCCAATAAATGTGTCCACTTTCACTCCTTCTTTGATATTGAGGGTCAGAGTAAAAATAACTTATTTTTCGATTCTGAGGATAGGTTTTAGTACGGTCACTTTTATCCCTATCAACATTTCGATCTATTATCTGAACTTATCATTGCCTAAAGCTAATGCAAAACCTGTATTGGCAGCTCTTCTCACGCTGTCAGTCATACTTTAGGTAGTTAAAGCTTGAAGGTATGTACCTCAACAAACGAAAGCGTCTCTCAGAGATTATATGCAGGTAATCATAATTAGTGATGGTTCAACAGAAATAACAGGCACAAAAAAAGCGCTTAAGAGCGCCTGATGCTGATTTGTTTATATGGGGTTGAAAATGGAGGCTGGGGTCGGAATCGAACCGGCGTTAACGGAGTTGCAGTCCGCTGCATGACCACTCTGCCACCCAGCCATTTTTCATTAAGTCTAAGACTAAAAAGCCGCGATAGTGACTTGACTGACCGCGGCTTTTTATATTCTTGGAGCGGGAAACGAGATTCGAACTCGCGCCCACAACCTTGGCAGAGTTGATGCCTCAAAGTCAGATTAAAAATAGCTAATTCTTTAATCGCAATATTTAATTCTCGTTTCAACTAATTTGCAGACTAAAACTTTATTTATGCCTACCCAATATCAATCAAACAGTTTTACTCAAATCGCATAATTTTTTTAGACTGCCCGTCTTTTTTAGCCATAAACAAGACTAACTCGCTGAGCTTGTGGCAGACTTTCTTTTCATTTTTTTCTGTTCTAAATAACTCGAAAGCCAGAGCCTTAAAGGCATTTCGACAAATTTAGCCATAAAGAGTGCAAGTATCACTAAAAATGAGAGCAAAAATATACCTGTATAAGGTGCATAGTCTGAGACTATATATTCATAACCATAAGCATTTGATACTGTTTCTGTAAATCGTATAAATGGATAATGAAGAACATATAAGGGATAGCTTGCTGCACCTAACATTAGTAAAACAGGATCAAGCTTTGATTCTTTTAGTTGTGATGCAATAAGCACTGTGAGCGGAAAAATTATAGTCACGATGAAGATGTCATATATATAGTTATATTTTGGTATGGATGGAAATAACAAAACTACAACAATTACCAATACTGCAAACCATGGGGAAATAAAAGATATTTTCTCAATTAATTTGTTTCTAAACCTATATATAAGTACTCCCATTAAAATACCAAATATGGACCGAGATAAACCAGCAGCATAGTGAGTTTCTGTATTCCCCCATCCTGCATTCAAATGACCGTTAACTACACTGATGTATGCTAAAGAAAGACCAGCAGAAAGAACTATCAAAATCAATATTCTGGTTGATAGAAATGGCGCTATCGCTGCATATAGGAAATTAACAAGAAACTCGTAAAACAACGACCAATACGGGGTGTTTAAAGTAAACATCATTGCCCCACCATGACGAGGTATGAAAAATGCTGTTAGTGCAGCGCTATAACCAGCCCACAGCAGAAGATTCTTCCCTGATAAATAACCACCAACTATGATCAGAATAAATGCAATACATAGAGAGACAAAATAAATAGGATAAAGTCTTACAAAACGTTTCTTCACAAAGTCAAAAAAAGAAAGTTCTTTTGATACCAGTTTGTTTTCATATGCAAGCGCTATTACAAAACCACTCAATATGAAAAAAACATCGACTGCTAGATATGTATGATTTTTCCAGATCATGAAAAAATCAGGTGCATGAGTCATAACCACCAAGAGAGCGGCTATACCTCTTATCCCATCCAAAAAGACAAATGTCTGTCTATGCATTAGTGCATCCCTGATATGTTTAGCAAAAGACTATTTAGTCGCCTATTAAAAAATATCTTAACAAACGAACATCCTCTATGCTGGATTGATTGATGAACTCAACAAAACGTTAGCTTTTAAGTCTATCGAAATACTATGCATCAATCGTCTGATAACGACTAAAGCAAAATAAATGATCAAATAACAGGCATAAAAAAAGCGCTTAAAAGCGCCTGATGTTAATTTGTTTATCTGGGGTTGAAAAATGGAGGCTGGGGTCGGAATCGAACCGGCGTACACGGAGTTGCAGTCCGCTGCATGACCACTCTGCCACCCAGCCATTTTTCATTAAGTCTAAGACTAAAAAGCCGCGATAGTGACTTGACTGACCGCGGCTTTTTATATTCTTGGAGCGGGAAACGAGATTCGAACTCGCGACCCCAACCTTGGCAAGGTTGTGCTCTACCAGCTGAGCTATTCCCGCTGAGGAAGTCGTGCATTATAGGCACTTCATTTTTTATGTCAACCCTTATTTCGCATCATTGGCCAAGCAGCTAAAAGATAGTAGTACATTGACTGTATCGTTAACCAGGCTGCCGCGTACAAGAGAGCTACACCAATTTCAAAAACTGGTAATCCAAATAAGGGCTTATAGTAAATCAAGCAGGCAATCGCCAGCATTTGGAAGGTGGTTTTCCATTTTCCCATCTGAGATACCTTAACGGCATTTCTCTGCCCTAATTCGGCCATCCATTCGCGTAATGCGGAAACAATTAATTCACGTGCGATGATTAAAGTGACAGGTATCAGGATGTACCAATCCGGACTTTTAAACAGCACCATGATAAGTGCCATCACGACGATAAGCTTGTCGGCTACCGGATCAAGAAATGCACCGAATGCTGAGGTTTGTTGCCACTTCCTGGCTAAATAACCATCAAGCCAGTCGGTAAATGCGGCAATGACAAATATCAACGCTGCCCAGCATGATGCTGATGGCATGGGTAAAAAATAAAACAGGATCAAAACGGGAACTAAGAGAATCCGTAAACAGCTTAAAATATTTGGCAAATTCAACATCTTGTGTCACTTAAAATTAAAATCATGGTTATGGTATCACTATGCAGACCTAATGATCGCCATGAAAAACATCGTAGATTTTTTGAGCGAGGGATTTGCTGATACCGTCTACCTTGGCTAAATCTTCCACACCAGCACGCTGGACTTCCTGCAGGCCACCAAATTGTTGTAACAGTTTTTGTCTGCGTTTAGGCCCTAAGCCTTCAATGTGCTCTAGTGTTGAGGTCTTACGCGCTTTAGCACGCCGCTGACGATGTCCGGTAATGGCGAAACGATGGGCCTCATCCCTGACTTGCTGAAGTAGATGTAAGGCAGGTGAATCGGCGGTCAGAGTGACTTCCCCTTCTCTACCGACAAGAAATAATGTTTCTTCACCTGGTCGGCGCTCAGGCCCTTTTGCGATACCTAATATAGGTAGGTCAGATAAATTGAGTTCTTCCAGCACTTCCTGTGCTTCTTTAATCTGACCTTTACCACCATCTATTAACAAGAGATCAGGTCTTTTGCCTTCGCCTTTTTGCAAACGCGTGAAACGACGGGTCAAGGCCTGATTCATGGCCGCGTAATCATCACCGCCCGTAATACCTTCAATATTAAATTTACGATAGTCAGCTTTGATAGCGCCTTCAAGCCCAAATACGACGCACGATGCGACCGTGCGTTCACCACGGGTATGACTGATATCAAAACATTCGATTCGTTTGGGTAACTCATCAAGGCTTAGCGCATCTTGCAGCATTTCAAAACGTTGCAATAAATTGGAGCGGCTACTTAAGCGCTGCGTCAGGCTAATCTCTGCATTGGTTGAGGCCATTTGCATCCAGCGAACGCCTTGACCGCGTTGCGGCTTTCTCAAACTGACTTTATGTCCGGACTCAGTTTGCAGTACTTCCTGAAGCAGGTTTTGGTCTTCTGGTTCATGGCTGAGCAAAATTTCTGTAGGAATATTTTTGCCGAGATAATATTGCGGCACAAAGGCAGACAATAATTCCTCTGGGCTACTATCCCCCGACCCTTTAGGGAAATAACTTTTACTGCCAAGGTTGCGACCGCCGCGGATAAAACACACTTCAACTACAGCCATGCCATCTCTGACAATGGCGGCCAGTACATCAAACTCGCCTTGATCTGAACTGACATATTGACGCTCTTGCACCCGACGTAAGGCAATGACTTTATCCCGAATAACGGCGGCTTGTTCAAAATCGAGTCGTTGGGAGGCAGCGTCCATTTCGGCACTCAGATCATCCATCACCTGTTTGTTTTTGCCTTCCAGAAACATGATCGTGTGCTCGACATCTTTCTTATATTCTTCTTCACTTATCAGGCCAACACAGGGCGCGGTACAGCGTTTTATCTGATATTGCAGGCAAGGACGGGAGCGGTTTTGATAATAACTGTCTTCACACTGTCTGACAGGGAAAAGCTTTTGTAATAAGTTGAGACTATCGCGAACAGCTCCGGCACTGGGGTATGGCCCGAAATAACGGCCAGCTTTGCGTTTTGCGCCACGGTGATAACTTAATCGGGGAAATTTATCACCTGAGATTAATAAATAAGGGTAGCTCTTATCATCGCGAAGTAAGATGTTGTAACGCGGCATTAATTCCTTAATAAGATTATTTTCAAGGATTAAGGCTTCGTTTTCGGTGTGGGTAACGGTGGTTTCGATGGACGCTATTTGAGCGACCATGACACGGGTTTTGGATGTTAAACCTGTTTTACGAAAGTAACTGGAAACCCGTTTTTTAAGGTTTTTGGCTTTACCGACATAAATCACCGTCCCGGTATCATCAATCATGCGATAGACGCCGGGACGGCTGGTCAGATTTTTCAGGAATGAGGCTGAATCAAATTCGCTCGTTTTTGTTTGCTTAACTGCTTCAGCCATGTTTCATTTCAAGTTTGGTCGTTTTGTCTGGGTGCGTACTGACGTTGATAACATTTATGCGCTTGATAAAAGCTATTTGCTGACAGGCCCAGCAAAATAAAACCACCAATCAAGGCTGGCACATCAGTATAAAAAAAGTAAAACATCGCCAAGGCTGCCAACAACTCGGCACTTCCTATTGTTTTTAACAACACGACATTTTCAATTCGCTTCATTATTATTCTCCCGCACCTTTGCTAGTTTATTCAAGCATATAATCACTTATAAATTATAAGGGATAATGTGCCTTATTCAGGTCTTTGTGACAAGACTTCTTCGTTTTATGTGAAAATAGACGTTTTTGTAACGAATCCAGTCTAGTGAATCATACTCAGCCTAATCTGCTCAATCCCAAGTTACCGTCATCCAATAAAGAAGTCCTGTTTGCTGGCCAACTTTATGGCAGCGCACAAGGCCTGTTATTAGCAAAAGCGGCGCAGCAGCACGACGGCCCGCTATTGGTCATCACCGATGATATGAATAGTGCACATCGGCTGGAATTAGAAGCTAAATTTTTCCTTGGTGAAGATAAGCGGCCGGTTTTACATTTCCCCGATTGGGAAACGCTGCCTTACGATACCTTTTCTCCTCACCAGGATATCGTTTCAGAACGCTTAGAAACACTGCATCAATTACCTGACTTCAAGCAAGGTCTGTTGATGGTGCCCATCGCGACATTAATGCAGCGTATTGCGCCTCGTGCTTTCCTTGAAGGCAACACGCTGATTCTGAAGACGGGTGATCAGTTTGATATTGAAAGCTGGCGAATGAAGCTGGAAAAAGCCGGCTATCGTAACGTTTCACAAGTGATGGAACATGGTGAGTTTACTGTTCGTGGGGCGATTATTGATTTGTACCCAATGGGTAGCAAACTCCCCTATCGTATTGATCTGTTTGATGATGAAATCGACACCCTCAGAACATTTGACCCGGAAACTCAGCGTTCAATAGATACCATTGATAGCATTCAGCTATTGCCTGCGCGCGAATTTCCGATGACCGAAGACGGCATTCAGTTATTCCGGCAACAATTCCGTCGCCATTTTGAGGGTGACCCGCAGCGTAGCTTTATTTACCGTGAAGTGAGTGACGGTAATGTGCCAGGCGGCATTGAGTTTTATCTGCCCTTATTCTTTGAAGAAACCAATAGTCTGCTCGACTATCTGCCGGATAACACTTTGATTGTCAGTGTGGCTGATCCACATGTTGGTGCTGAACGCTACTGGCAGGAAATCAGTGACCGCTATCGTAATCATCGTGTGAATCCAGAACGGCCTTTGCTTGAACCTCAGCATGTTTTCATTCCTGTTGAGGAGTTATTTAGTCGTTTCAAATCCTATCAACGCCTGCAACTGCAGAGCTTTGAACATCAGGATAAAGCCGGTCATATCAACTATGGCTCTGGCATGCCACCACAATTGACGATGAATGCGCGTAAGGATAAACCCTGCGAAGCCTTACAGCAATTTATCGATCAGTTTAAAGGACGAATCTTATTTGCAGCAGAGAGTGCCGGACGCCGGGAAACATTACTGGACATGCTGCGTCAGCACGATATCAAATGTCAGCCGGTCAGTAACTGGGATGCTTTTATTCAAAGTAATGACGCTTTAACGATTACGGTTGCGCCACTTGAACAAGGTTTATTGCTAGGTAATGAAAATCTGGCGGTTATTGCTGAAACGCAGTTGTTTGGCCAACAGGTCATGCAACGCCGACGTCGCAGTCGTAAAAAGCGTGATACCGATGCCATTATCCGTAATCTTGCTGAACTTTCCGTCGGTGATGCTGTTGTTCATGAGGACCATGGTGTCGGACGTTATCTTGGTCTACAAACACTGGATATCGGTGATGTTACTGCGGAATATGTCACGCTGGAATATGCCAAGGGCGATAAGCTCTATGTGCCTGTCGCTTCTCTGGATTTAATCAGTCGTTACTCTGGCGCAGCGCCTGAATTGGCTCCATTACATAAACTGGGCACAGGTCAATGGGAAAAAGCCCGTAAACGCGCGGCTGAAAAAGCACGTGATGTGGCGGCAGAATTATTAGATATCTACGCTCGTCGGGCAGCCAATAAAAAACAACCGATGGGCATGCCCGATGAAGACTATGCAGCTTTCGCAGCAGCCTTCCCATTTGAACCGACACCCGATCAGCAAGATGCGATTGATGCTGTTATTAAAGACATGTTGTCAGAACAGCCGATGGATAGATTAGTGTGTGGTGATGTAGGTTTTGGTAAAACCGAAGTGGCTATGCGTGCGGCGTTTATGGCGGTGCATTCTGGTAAACAGGTCATGGTGTTGGTGCCGACCACCTTACTTGCCCAACAACATTATGAGAACTTCAAAGATCGTTTTGCTGACTGGCCGGTAAAAGTCGAAGTGTTATCTCGCTTTCAATCTAAAAAAGCGCTGGATAAAGTGAAAACAGGGATTAGTGAAGGCAACGCTGACATCATTATCGGTACACACAAATTATTGCAGCAAGATATCGATCCCAAACGTCTTGGCCTGTTTATTCTGGATGAGGAACATCGGTTTGGTGTCACTCAGAAAGAGCAGATAAAAAAATACCGCGCTCATATAGATGTGTTGACGCTGACAGCGACACCTATTCCGCGAACATTGAATATGTCGATTTCCGGTATTCGGGATTTGTCGATTATCGCCACCGCTCCAGCACGTCGACTAGCCATTAAAACCTTTGTTTTACAATGGGATGCTGAAAAAATCCGTGAGGGTATGCTGCGTGAAATCAAGCGTGGCGGCCAGGTTTATTTCCTACATAACAAAGTAGAAGATATTGATCGGGTTGCTAGGGAAATAGAAGCGATTCTCCCAGAAGCCAAGGTCGCAGTGGCGCATGGACAAATGCGTGAGCGGGAATTGGAACAAGTCATGCTCGACTTCTATCACCAGCGTTTCAATGTGTTGGTTTGTACCACCATTATTGAAACCGGTATTGATGTTCCCACTGCCAATACTATCTTTATTGACCGCGCGGATAAATTGGGGCTTGCTCAGTTGTATCAAATCCGTGGTCGCGTGGGTCGTTCTCATCATCGGGCCTATGCTTACCTCATCACGCCACCGCAAAAAGCCATGACCAAAGACGCGGTGAAACGTCTGGAAGCCATTGAGTCTATCGAAGACTTAGGCGCAGGCTTTACCTTAGCCACACACGATATGGAAATTCGTGGCGCTGGCGAGTTATTAGGTGACGAACAAAGTGGCCAGATGCAGGAGATTGGTTTTAATCTGTATAACGAATTACTGGAACGCGCCGTCAGAGCATTGAAATCAGGTAAAGAACCAAGCCTGAATCAATCTGACCGTCACTTTGTCGAAATTGATTTGCACGTCCCCGCCCTGATTCCATCAGACTACTTACCTGATGTGCATACACGTTTGGTTTTGTATAAACGTATCTCTGCGGCGGCTGACAATGAAGCCTTACATGAATTACAAGTGGAAATGATCGACCGGTTTGGTTTATTACCCGATCAGGTTAAAACCTTGTTTGCTATTCACGAACTTCGCTTTAAGGCCAAACAAATCGGTATTCGTAAGATCGATGTCTACGATCAAGGTGGTCGTTTGTTATTTGAAGAATCGCCCAATGTTGATCCGATGACCATTATTAATCTCATTCAAAAACAACCGAAGAAGTTCAAATTGGATGGTCAGGACAAATTACGCTTCGTTGAAGACATGCCTGAAGCAGAGGATCGCATCGTGGCACTTGATAACTTGTTAGATGCCTTACTGAACAAAAGCGCATGACCATCAAACACGATCGTAATTTTGATGATTTATTCGACAGGTTCGATAGCAAAATCTACGACACGGTCAAAGGTGAGTGGCGACTACGATTATTAAAAGAAGATCTGGCACAGTTTGTTAGCACATCCCCGCTTGATGTGTGGGATGCAGGCTGTGGTCAGGGGCAAATCAGTCTCTGGCTGGCAGAACAAGGTCATCAGCTGACGCTGTGTGATCTGTCTGAAAAAATGCTTAATACCGCTAAAGTCAATTTTGAACAGGCCAATATTACGGCCAACTTTTATCAACAATCTGCACAGTCACTCGCCACAGAGCTTCCTCAATTTGATTTGGTGATCTGTCATGCTGTTCTCGAGTGGTTAAGTGAACCGATATCGTCTTTGCAGATGATTATGGATAAGGTTAAGACCAACGGCTATTTGTCATTACTGTTCTACAACAGAAATGCTATGGTTTACAGCAATGTACTAAAGGGCGGCTGGCGCCTGCCACCTATTCTTAATGATAGTTATATTGGCAAAGGAAATAAGTTAACACCGCCGAATCCACAATTCCCGCATGAGATTATTGATGTTATTCATCATGCTGGATTTACTGTGGAGACGCACACAGGCGTGCGCATTTTCAACGACTATATGAGCCAACAAGCTAGAGACAATAGTGACCAGGCTGTGTTATTCGAACTTGAGCATAAGTATTGTCGTATGCCGGTCTATCGGGATATGGGACGTTACATCCATTTGCTGTTAAAACGCCAAATATAATCTTAAGATTTATTAATAGTCTGCTTATCAAAGCCACTGTGTCTGCTACAATAGCCGCTATTTTTTAGTGAATCTAATCAATTATCCTTACAAGGTTATTATGTCTAGACTATTCGTTCTGATTGCAACTTCAACTGTTTTTTTAAGCGCTTGTATTCAACAAGGCCCGCAAACCCCACCTGTTTCTGCTACCGAATTAACGGAATCGCTACATCAAACTGAATCGCGCCTGATTCAACAGATACAGCAGCAATGCGACGGCTTGAGCAAACAGGAAAAAGCACAAGCTGATGAGCTACAGAAAATCAGTAAGACACAACGTCAGTTTGAAGGCCGTATGGATGTCATTGAAGGTAAGATTGACACGGTTATCGTCAAACAACACAAAGGTGATGCGGCTCCCCCGCTGTGTCCTAAGCCTGCAGCAGCTGTCAGTACTAACAATATTGGTAATAAACTGGTTGTCGGTAAAACAGAATGGTTATGGATTGAAGCCGTTAACCGCGTTTATGAAGCCCGTGTTGATACCGGCGCCACCACCTCTTCTATCAGCGCTTTAGATATCACCCCCTTTGAAAAAGATGGCAAAAACTGGGTGCGTTTCCGCTTAGCACCAGATGATGGTGATGACAGCTTTATCGTAGAAGCACCTTTAGTTCGTTACGTGAAAATTCGCCAGGCTTCAGCCGATACATTGGACAAAAGACCAGTTGCTTCGCTGACTGTGCGTCTGGGCAAAATGACGGAAGTAGCAGAGTTCACATTAAATGATCGTACCCAAATGACCTATCCGATTCTTTTAGGTCGTGAGTTCTTAAGAGATGTAGCTGTAGTTGATGTAGCGAAAGACAATGTTCAGCCAAAACCTGAGATTGTTCAAAACCAACCTCAAGCGCCATCAGTCAGCAAAACGAAGAAAAAATAAGGATTCCAGGCCGTGACATCTCGTAAAGCATTTTATTTGTTAGTGGGCTTGCTGATTGTCTCAGGCCTGGGATTAACCTTACATAGACACTACACTTTTGACATCCCCTGGCTTCCAGGGGAGCAGCGCCAAACCTGGTCGATTGAGGCCAAAGTCGAGTTTGATGCGCAAGATAAAGAAGTGCTGGCATCACTTGCCATCCCCGGCACACAACCTGGTTTCACCCAGCTGAGTCAGCAAACCGCCAGTCCCGGTTATGGTCTTGCTTATACGAAACGAGATAATGGTGGCCATCGTGCTGAATGGTCAATCCGTCATGCCAATGGTGAACAAGCCTTGTATTACAAGGTTGATATGCTGTTAGATCCTTATGCTGTGCCACCTGAACCCAGTCAGCCACCCGCTTTAAAAGTCAGCATTGAAAAAGAACCTTATGCAACGTCTGCCAACCAGCTGCTTGATCGCGCTCAGGAACGCTCTTCCACACCTTACACGCTGGCAAGAGAGTTAATTCAGGAATTCAAAAACCAATCACAAAATGCCGAACTACTGGCGCAATTGAAAACACAAACTCAGTGGATAGTTCAGTTATTACAACAAGCTGGTGTTCCGGCGCGCCAAGTTCACGCTCTGTTCCTTGAAGATGGTCGTAGAAGACAGGAATTAGTCACCTATATTCAAGTATTTGATGGTAACGACTATCAATTATTTAATCCTGAAACGGGTGAACAAGGCCGGCCAGATAATTTATTACTGTGGGAATACCATTCAGGTCCGGTTCTTGAACTGATTGGTGGTACTAACTCACATGTGACTTTCTCCATGATTCAGCAAGAGCTGCCTTTTGGTGTGGCTCTAAACCAAAAATTTGCTGATGAGACCTTAATAAACTTCTCGCTTTATACCTTACCACTCGAAGAACAAGCCTTGTTTAAAGGTATTTTGTTGATACCGGTCGGTGTGCTCGTCGTTGTATTGATGCGTATTTTGGTCGGTCTGAAAACATCTGGTACCTTTATGCCAGTATTGATTGCCCTGGCCTTTATTCAGACCAGCCTCGTGACCGGCCTTGTTGGTTTCTTACTGATTGTTGGTACTGGTTTATTAATTCGCTCATACCTGTCCTATCTCAATCTACTCCTTGTTGCCCGAATATCCGCGGTCATCATTATGGTTATAGGCATCATCGCGATATTCTCTATTCTTGCCTACAAGCTTGGTTTAACTGAGGGTATGAAAATTACCTTCTTCCCGATGATTATTCTGGCATGGACCATTGAACGAATGTCGGTTTTATGGGAAGAAGAAGGTCCACATCAAGTAGTGATTCAAGGTGGTGGTTCGCTGTTAGTGGCTGTGCTGGCTTACCTAGCCATGAATAACGAGTTAATTCGTCATTTAACATTCAACTTCCTCGGCATCCAGCTTATTTTGATGGGACTAGTGTTAATGGCAGGTAATTACACCGGTTATCGCTTGCTGGAATTAAAACGCTTTAAACCCTTAACTGAGGATCACCTATGAGTCTGAATGTGCTGAATTGGCTGAAAGACGTCAAATCTCGGTACGTTCACCCAAACAAGCTTGCCAAGATTGGTGTGCTTGGAATGAACGAACGGAATATTGCTTATATCAGCCGCTATAATCCAAGACGACTCTATCCTCTGGTTGATGATAAGTTACAGACAAAAGAAATTGTGCTGGAAGCTGGCGTTAATGCGCCCGATCTTATTGGTACCATTACTGAACAACACCAGGTAGATGATCTGCTCGAGATTATCAAAAATACAGCGGGTTTTTGCATCAAACCCGCTCATGGTTCTGGTGGCAAAGGAATTTTAGTTGTCACAGGTTCTGATGATTTTGGTTATCACAAAGCGAATGGACAAATTTTAAAACTGGCCGATCTACAGCGTCATGTCTCTAACATTCTGGCCGGCTTATTTTCATTGGGCGGTCGAACTGATGTTGCCATTGTTGAAGCATTAATCCAATTTGATGATTGTTTCAATGGTTATACGTTTGAAGGTGTGCCTGATACACGCGTTATCGTTTTCAAGGGATTTCCTGTGATGGCGATGATGCGCTTATCAACCGCTGACTCTAACGGTAAAGCCAATCTTCACCAGGGTGCTGTTGGGGTGGGACTGGATATTGGCAATGGTAGTGCGGTACGCGCTGTACAGTTTGATCGCCCGGTTATGTTACATCCTGATACAGGAAGAAACCTGCTCGATCTTCAAGTACCGCATTGGGATCAGTTACTGCATTTGTCTGCTTCCTGTTATGAAATGTCAGGCTTAGGCTATTTAGGTACAGATATTGTCCTGGATAGGACAAAAGGCCCCATGCTGCTTGAGCTCAATGCCCGTCCAGGACTGAGTATTCAAGTCGCAAATGGTTCAGGTTTATTACCCAGGCTGAAAAAAGTTGAAGCATTGACCAATACAAAGAAAATGACTATTGAACAGCGAATCGCATTTTCAAAAGAGCATTTTTCTCGTCGATCATAAGCGACTTTTGATTTACACTGCTGGTAAACATTTCCTTTTTTGAGGGGCTTCTTATGTCATCGGTAAATAAAACCAGCAGTCTGATTCTTGGAATTGCTTTAGTTCTTGGTTTGAGCAGTTTAGGCTGGTTTCTCTCAAATGCCGCCATCAAATACAAAGAATATGAGCGAACCGTGACAGTGAAAGGCCTGGCTGAAAGAGAGTTCACTGCAGATGTGGTGATATGGCCTATCCAATTCACGCTCGCAAGTAATAATTTGCAAGTCTTATACAATGATGTTGATGCCAATACCAATACCATCATCTCCTTCCTGACTAAACTTGGAATCAAACGTGCTGATGTCACTATCAGTGCACCTGCCATTACAGATAAATCTGCCCAGCAATATGGGGGTAATGAGCGTGCTGAATTTCGTTATACGGCGGTTCAAACCGTCACGGTTTATTCGGATGCCATTGATACCGTCCGACAAGTGATGGGGCAACTTTCTGAACTGGGTAAGCAAGGTATCGTTTTAACAGGCAACAACTACGCCGCACAGCCCGAGTATCTGTTTACTCGTCTTAATGAAGTCAAACCGCAAATGATTGAAGAAGCAACCAGAAAAGCACGTGAAGTTGCTGAAAAATTTGCGCAGGATTCAGATAGTACCCTTGGCAAGATCCGTAAAGCCAGCCAAGGCCAGTTCAGCATTAGTGCTCGCGATAATAATAATCCACAGATCAAAAACGTTCGTGTTGTGTCAACGATAGAGTATTACTTGTCTGACTAATGTCAGAAAACGCAAAAATACAAAAAGGCCGGGGAACGCTTAATAATATCGATGGCCGTTTCAATGAGTTTCAACGCACTGAAATTGATGATGGCTGGTTTCATGATGAACCAGCCAACAACTTAACAGAAGTGAGTGTAGAATCCCCTCGTAGTATTATTAGTAGAAACCAATCACCTGACCTTCCCTTTCAGCAATCAATTAATCCATATCGTGGCTGCGAGCATGGCTGTATCTACTGCTACGCCCGTCCTTCACATGCTTATCTGGGACTGTCTCCAGGGATCGATTTTGAAACCAAGTTAACCATCAAACCCAATGCCGCAAAATTACTACGAGATGAGTTGATGGCAACAAACTATCGCTGTTCAACATTATCATTAGGCGCCAACACCGATCCCTATCAACCCATCGAACGCCACTACAACCTTACTCGGGAAGTACTTGAGGTGATGATTGAGTTCAGTCATCCAGTTAATATTGTGACTAAATCTTCATTGATAGAACGTGATATTGATTTACTCAAACAGCTCGCTGAGAAGCAATTGGTAAATGTTCATCTATCCATTACAACACTGGATAAAACACTTGCCAGGAAACTCGAACCTCGCGCCAGCAGCCCACAACGTCGACTGCAAACAATAGAGACATTGAAGGCAAATGGAATACCTGTATCTGTTCTTATTGCTCCAGTCATTCCTGTTCTGACGGATACAGAACTAGAAAATATTATTGATGCTTCGGCACAAGCAGGGGCTGAAAATATAGACTATATTTTCGTTAGATTACCAAGAGAGGTCAGCCCCCTCTTTAATGATTGGCTACATACTCATTATCCTGACAAGGCAGAGCATGTCATGAATCGTATTAAAGACTCCAGAAATGGCAAAACAAATGATCCCAGGTTTGGTTACAGACTTGAAGGTCAGGGGCTCTATGCAGAAATGATCAAAAAACGATTCGAAGTTGCGGTCAAGAAATACTCATTAAACAAGTCTCCAGCGGTTCTGAGAACCGACTTATTTCATAAACCAACAAAGCAAATGAGCTTGTTTTAAAAAGAAAATATTTATTAGCCATAAAAAAGGGGAACCGAAGTTCCCCTTTCAATCTAACTAACAATTGTTAACTTGATTTTTTACTTCAAGTTTTATGCAGCTACTGCTGTTTTTCTACGCAGACCCAAGAAACCTAATAGGGCTGGTGCGAATAAAAACAACGCAGCAGGTACTGGCACAGCTGACACAGAAACATCATATTTAAATACATTTCTAGTTGCATCCTTGATGTCAACCCATGCTGTGTACCCTTGGTAAATCATTGCTGTAAAACTAAAGTCACCGGTAATGTTAAACAGCTTTTCTTCAACACCGTTATAAAATCGTAATGTCGCACCTGCTAATGAACTAGTAGGATTAAACGACCACTCAATTTTAACAGCCGTATCTGAGTCTGTACTAACATCAAAGTATGAGAACCATGTACCAGGTCCTTCACTTACAGTGCCACCACCTAAAACTACACTACCGTTTGATACATCAACATCCTGGTCAAAAGAAGAACCAGCACCAGACATAGATAACGTAGCGGCATTAACACCGACCGAAAACAAAAGAGCTACAACAAATAGCATCGCTTTTTTCATAATAAATTCCTATTTAATATATGAAGCAATGCAACCCAGCCATCTCCAATCAAACCAGAGACCCGTGGCTTTCCGACCCCGCCTCACGACGAGTTTGGCTTTATAAAAAAATTACATTATTAAGACATTTAATAATGCGTTTGTCTGAACCATTCAGACGACTTGATATTACAAATCAAGAGACATGCTAACCACATCAAGTAGTCAAATTTGAGATATCACTCACAGCATTAATGTGATCACGTGATAGGTATCACAATAAATATGTGAACTGGTTATGAATTATCTTATGTAAGAATGAAACATAGCGTGATTCTCAACCCGATCTAGATATATAAAACTCAATAAAAAAACAAACAATTCCCCCACTAAGTCTTTTTTGCACCTTTGGAATATTACTTTTGTTAATATTTGTAAAAATTATTGACATTCGCTATTCCTTAAAAATCTTCTTAGGACTATGATTATGTGTGCTGATTTTATCATCAGCCACGTAATTATCGGAGCCAACCTTGGTGCGAGCCAAGTACGGAAAGCTACAGATCTCGGCTGATGTACTTAGTTGAGATGGCTGAGTTGCATTTTCACTTAATTATTAAAGGAAAATGTCATGCGTAGATATGCGAAAACAATCATTCTGACAACCCTAGCTTTATGTTCAATCTCAACACAGTTACTGGCAGCCCCCCAACCTGTCGACTTATCATCCTGGCAAGCCAATGGAAATGGAAACTGGGTATTACAGACGGGCAATAATGCGGTAAAGCAAACGCTTAATAACGCCCCTACTGTATTCCACAATAATAAAAATAGCCAAGGTACAGCATTATCAGGACAAATTACTGTTCAAACAACTTCTGACGATGATTTTATTGGATTTGTATTAGGCTATAACAATAACGATCTAACAAATTCATCGGCTGATTATCTGCTTATAGACTGGAAACAAGCTGATCAGTCTTATTTTGGTACAGCAAAAAAAGGCCTTGCAATATCCAGTGTAAGTGGACAGTTAGGAGATAACTCAGGGGCTTGGGCTCACAATCCAACGAATAATGTCACCGAGTTAGCCCGTGCAACCAATCTAGGTAATACAGGTTGGTTAGATAACACCACATACGACTTTGACATTATATTTACATCCTCTTTAGTCGAAGTGTTCGTAAACGGTATTAAAGAATTAAGCATTGCAGGCACGTTCAGTAATGGTTCTTTTGGTTTTTACAACTACAGTCAACAAAGTGTTTTATACGCGGGGATTGAAGAAGTTAATGTTCCATCAGAAGTACCGGTTCCAGCTGCAGCATTTATGTTTGCACCAGCTCTCTTAGGTTTTATGGGCCTTCGCCGCAGAGTAAAATAAACTTGAACAATAAAAAAGCCGTGGTGTTCTCCCACGGCTTTTTTATTAATAACGGTCAAACGCTAACCAGATAAGTGAATTTTTTTCCCTTCCCTCACCGAAGCAAGCGCGGCACAAATCGCAGCACAATTATTTCTGGCATCAGCTAATGTCAGTTTGGGGGCTTTCCCCTCTAAGATGCAATCAGAGAAATACTCTATTTCCAGATTAAAGTGATTGGCTTTTGGAATTGATACGGTTTGTTCTTCATTCTCATTCCACCAGCTTATGGTTGCTTCTTCCGTTTCAGGTTGCCAAACCGTGTGGCATTTAATGCCACCTTTGGTACCAATAATCTCATATTCGCTACGTCTGGCATGTTCAAAGCTCATTTCAAAGTGAGCAAACTTACCATCCGCAAAATCAAACACGCCACTTAAGCTGACATCAGCACCACTGTCATTAAGCTTAGCCATTGCCATAGCAGCGACAGGCTCATTATCAAACCACAATCTTGCCGTATGAATGGCGTAAGGACCAATATCCCACATAGCGCCGCCACCATCATTGATGTCACGGTCAATACGATACATTCGCGCCGGTTTCATAGGGAATGCAAACGCCGTTTTTACCGTACGCACGTCACCGACCTTGCCGTCATTAATTAACTGTCTTACATGCTCATGCTGAGGATGGAAGATATACATAAAGCCTTCCATGACTGTTACATTATTTGCTTTTGCAGCGGCTTCAATGGCGTCAATATCGGCTACTGTCAGCGCCATAGGTTTTTCGATCAGTACATGTTTACCATGATTGATGGCTTTGAGTGCCCACTCGGCATGTTCTTCATTCGACATCGGTAGATAGATGGCATCAATATTTGGATGAGAAAGTAATGCTTCCGGATCATCCAGCGTTTCTACCGCCGTTTGTTGTGGTGCCAGTTTTTGCAAAACTTCTGCCGCCGCCCCAGGACGACGACTGGCAATAGCTATCAGCTCCGCATTAGCTGCTTCAACAATAGCGGGCAGTAGTTTTTCGTTAACACGAGCAGCACCTAAAATTCCCCAGCGTAATTGTTTTTCAGCCATGTGTTTATATCCCTTTAATTCAATTTAGTGTTTACCATGATATCGACTCAACAGCACAATTCCAAACTCATAAAACCGCATGTTTCATAGTGTTTTTATCTGTTAGCGATTGCCTTATGCTAGACACCCTGTAAATAAAAATAACGGATTAAGGAGCAATTATGACAATCGAAGTTGGACAGAAAATTCCCGCAGCGACACTTTCTGAGTGTGTTGATTTTTCAGCGAGCAGTGGCTGCCCTGTCAACCCTCAACCACAGAATGTTCAATCATTGACTGAAGGAAAAACCATTGTTCTTTTCGGTGTTCCGGGTGCATTCACCCCGCTCTGCTCTGAAGAACACTTACCTGGCTTTATCCGATTAGCAGATGAGATCAAAGCGGCTGGCGCCGATGAAATCTGGTGCATGGCTGTTAACGATGCTTTTGTCATGGGCGCCTGGGGCCGACAAGTAAATAATGAAGGCAAGGTCAGAATGATGGCTGATGGTAGTGCCGAGCTGACCAAAGCCATGGGCTTAGATAGAGACTTAACTGCCGGAGGAATGGGTGTACGTTGTTATCGCTTTGCCTGCATCCTGAAAGATGGTGTGGTGACTTATATCGGCGTTGAAGGCTCAGGCGAGTTTGGTAAATCTAAAGCAGAAACCATTTTGGATGAACTAAAAAAATCCTAAGCAACATCACAAATGTTTGAGTTGGGGGAGTTTCACTCCCCTTTCTCATTCACTGATGGCTAACGTTATCGCCAGTGTTCTTCCACCTCAGATTCACCGCCAATAAAAATGGCTGATGCGGTGTCACTGAAAATCCCATGCTCGACTATGCCGGGAATGGTATCCAGAATCATGGTTAGCTCTAAGCTATCCATTTGTTTAAATTGCATATCAAGCACCAGACTACCACTTGCTGTAACAGCAACATTATCCCCCGAGGCATTTAGTCGAAGCTGGCCTTGACCACCTTGTTGTTTAAGCTGGGTCAAAACCAAACGCCATGCCTGAGGCATGACTTCCACCGGAATCGGAAAGTTTTGTCCGATATGCTCGACCAGTTTTGACTCATCAACTAAAACAAAAAATTGATCCGCTGCTGAAGCTAACAATTTTTCATTGACTAGATCCTGACCGCGACCTTTCAATAAAGTAAGATCCGGTGTGACCTCATCGGCACCATCCACATACATATCCAGCGCATCAAGTTCTGCAATAGACAGCACGGGCAATCCCGCTTCACGCGCTTTAATCTCACTAATCGCAGAACTACTCACGGTATGAATAGTTAGTTTTTCAGTCTTACAGCGTTTTGCCAGTGCTTCAATAAAGAAATTGGCGGTAGAACCAGTGCCCAATCCCACTATCATATTCTGCTCAACTAAATTGGCTGCATGCAGTGCTACTCGTTGTTTTGGATTCATAGCCATAGACAAACTCCTTATGCCATCCGTAAATACTGTTCAGCTTACATAGCAATGACAGATAAAAAAACGGACAATCCATATGGTTGATGGTTCTTTCATCGTTTTCTGCATGCAGTAGTCACAATTTAATAACGCGTGCTCAACCATGTAAAACTTGATGCCTCAGTGCTTAGCTCATATCCTTAGCTATAGCAGCTAACTCTTTTTTCAAATCTGGTAAGGAAAAATAATGGCACAGCTCGACTCCATTGTTGAACATATTGAATCGACCACCAATCAGAGTCTTCAGCCATATCAACTGAACAGTATCGGTGGTGGTTGTATTAATAGCGCCTTTCAACTAAAAACAGAACAGCAAGCTTATTTTATAAAGGTGAATCAGCCTTCTTTATCGCTAATGTTTGAAGCCGAAGCACTTGGCTTGCAAGAGATGTCAGCGACTAAAAGCATTCGGGTTCCAGAGGTCATCTGCCAAGGAACAAATCATCAACACAGTTATTTGGTCTTGGAATACATTCCACTCAGAAGTTTACGCGGCGATGGCAATATCACACTGGGTGAACAGCTGGCCCACATGCACAAAGTAAAACAGCCCTTTTTTGGCTGGCAAATGGATAATACGATTGGCAGCACACCACAAATCAATGATCAAAATCACCATTGGTTAGAGTTCTGGCGCGAACATCGTTTAGGGCAACAGCTGAAGTTTGCAGCTCAAAATGGTTACACAGGTCGTCTACAATCTCGTGGTGAAAAACTCCTTGATAACATGGACAAACTGCTTGAGAACCATCACCCGCAACCATCACTGTTGCATGGTGATTTATGGGGTGGAAATGCGGCAGCTGATGATCTTGGACAACCCGTTATTTTCGACCCGGCCTGCTATTATGGCGACCGTGAAACTGACTTGGCGATGACAGAATTATTTGGTGGCTTTGGCCGAGATTTTTTTGCTGCATACAATGCTATCTATCCTGTCGACTCAGGCTATGCAACACGTAAAACCTTGTATAACCTCTACCATATTCTGAATCATCTCAATTTATTTGGCGGTGGTTATATGGGTCAGGCTGAGTCAATGATAGACCAGCTTCTTTCTGAAATTTAAATCGATAATTGATTGATTTCATTAATCCTAAATCTGAATTTTTTCACTAGTTAAGCAAAAGAAATAAACAATGAATCAAATAAAAGTACTTTTTGTCTGCATGGGTAATATTTGTCGTTCACCAACCGCTGAAGGGGTATTCACAAAATTAACGGAAGATTTGGGCACGCGCGATCGTTTTCTGATTGACTCGGCGGGTACCCATGCTTATCACGTCGGTGAAGAACCTGACAGCCGGGCTCAACAAACAGCAAAACAACGTGGAATCGATCTGTCATACATCCGTGCCCGAAAATTTAATCAGGCAGATTTTGAAGAGTTTGATTACATCTTAGCTATGGATAGTAGTAATTATCAGATTTTGATAAATGCCTGTCCTGATGCTTACAAACACAAAGTCAAAATGTTTTTAGACTATGCGCCGCAACGTGAAGAATCTGATGTGCCCGATCCATACTACGGTGGTCAAAATGGCTTTAATCATGTTTTTGATCTGGTGGCAGATGCCTCTAAAGGATTTCACGATAGCGTCGTTAACTAATAAACATTTGTTCACGTTGTTTTCGGGCGTATTATTGCCGAGTCTCGTCATTCATAAGGATTTTAGTCGTGAAATCATTTCTTCAAGGACGCTCATGGCTCCTGCTTAGTTTTGCCACTTTTTTAATATTACCCCACTCTGCTTTTGCTGCAGAAAATGCCAAGCTGCTGGATCTGACCTCTCATTGGGTGGGTTATGTGTCTATCTTCTTATTTGTAGTTGCGTATGCTTTGGTCATCGTTGAAGAAGAAATTCATATGCGAAAATCCAAGCCTGTGATGGTGGCAGCGGGTGTCATATGGGGATTGATTGCACTTATTTACGCTCAACAACCCGACTCAGAATATCACCACACAGCAGGCTTAATGATTCGTCATAACCTGGAAGAATATGGCGAGTTATTATTGTTCTTGTTGGCAGCGATGACCTATATCAACACCATGGGAGAACGCGGCGTATTTAACAGTCTCCGCGCTTGGTTAATCAATAAAGGTTTTTCTTTACGAAGTATCTTCTGGATCACCGGACTATTTGCCTTCTTTATATCGCCAGTTGCAGATAACCTGACCACCGCCTTATTAATGGCGACGGTTGTTATGGCGGTCGGTGGTACCAATATCAAATTTGTGTCTGTCGCCTGTATCAATATTGTTGTTGCAGCCAATGCAGGCGGTGCTTTTAGTCCGTTTGGCGATATCACTACTTTAATGGTCTGGCAAAAAGGTGTGGTCGAATTTCAGGAGTTCTTTAAATTATTTATTCCCTCTGTAGTGAATTGGTTTATACCAGCATTTTTAATGTCTTTGGCGATAAAAAACGGACAACCCCAAGCTAATTCAGATGCGGCAGAACTCAAGGAAGGTGCTTTTGTTGTTATTGGCTTGTTTTTAGTCACCATCACAATGGCCGTCTGTGCACATAATTTCCTTCATTTACCGCCAGTTATTGGCATGATGACAGGCCTAGGTTTATTGAAACTCTATGGTTACACTCTAAAAATGCGTGACAGACGCACTTTTATCAATACGACATCAGATGCAGAAGGCTCAGCAGGTGTCAAAGTGGAAGGTTTAGATCGACGCAAACCATTTAATATTTTCCAACAGGTTGAACGAGCAGAATGGGACACGTTGATGTTTTTTTACGGCATCATTCTATGTGTCGGTGGCTTAGGAACAATTGGTTACCTAAACCTTGGTTCACAGCTGATGTATGGGGATTTAGGTCCAACTACCGCGAATATTTTAGTCGGTATTGTCTCAGCGATTGTTGATAACATTCCGGTGATGTTCGCCGTACTGTCAATGAATCCTGATATGAGTCAGGGACAATGGCTGTTAGTAACACTGACGGCTGGCGTCGGTGGCTCTCTGTTATCGATTGGCTCTGCAGCAGGTGTCGCTGTGATGGGTCAAGCCAGAGGTATTTACACATTCTTCTCCCATATCAAGTGGATATGGGCTATTGCTCTGGGTTATGCCGCTAGTATTTATGTTCATCTCTGGCTGAATAGTGCAATGTTCTGATCGAAATTACAGATCAGTAAAATAAAAAGGCGGTGATTGAAAACCGCCTTTTTTGTTATTCATATAAGCGTAATAACATTTCTGCTATACAGGCTGGTCGCTTACTATTTTCCACTTCAATTGTGACTTCACGCACTAATTCCAAACCACGCCTAAGCGGTGTTACAGCAATAATACGAGTTCGAGCCCGTATGCGCTTGCCAGCTCTGACTGGTGAAGGGAAAACTACTTTATTCATCCCATAATTGACCAGCATTCTGGCTTCAGGGTAGTCATTTTTTTCAGGGTTAACGGTATCGGTCAATTTCGGAATCAAGGATAGTGTCAAAAAGCCATGGGCAATAGTTGATTTAAACGGTGATTCATTTTTCGCTTTTTGTGGATCGGTGTGAATCCATTGATGATCGCCGGTGGCCTGTGCAAACTGGTCGATACAAGGTTGATCAACCAGAAACCACTCTCCGATGTAATTTTCAATACCCAGATTCGACTCAATGCGTCTGTGTAAATCGGTAAACTTCTCACTTAACTTAGGAGCCGTTTCGATATCATTGATAACAGGCTCTTCACTATCATGAAAGAAATGGAAGTATTGTGTCCATGGCAGGGAGAAGTTTCGGATATCGGAGACTTTTTTATTAATGGTTTCCGGCCAGCTTTTTAGTGTTGTTTCTACTCGATTCTTTATTTCTGAATTGATTGACTCAAGCTTTTCTTGGCCCTGCTTAAATGACTCTACCAGCCGCATAGTTGATCCTTTCTTCCAAATCTTAACGCCGTGTTTTTGACTTATTCCGTAGTCATAAGTTTTATCAGCATATAGTGTGCCAGACGGGCTGAATATACCACTTTGCAAAATCTCAGCACGATTATGACGTTGTGAGATAGCGCAAAAACCCTTCAGCGGTTACAATTCTCTGTTTAAATCATCGACGTAATACACACTATGCTCTATAGCACAGACGATCTGCGAATCACTGGCATTCAGGAAGTGATCCCACCGGCACAGCTTCATGAGGAGCTGCCAATTACCGATCAAGCATCGGAAACGGTTTTTCATGCTCGTAAAGCCACTCAGGATATTTTGCATAAACGTGATGATCGACTCACTATCATCGTCGGCCCATGCTCTATTCATGATCCTCTTGCTGCACGTGAGTATGCCACAAGACTACAACCTTTGATTGAAGAACTTAAAGATGACTTGCAAATCATCATGCGAGTTTACTTTGAAAAACCGCGCTCAGTCGTTGGCTGGAAAGGATTAATCAACGATCCTTATCTCGACGGTAGTTTTAAAATCAATGACGGTCTTCATATCGCCCGCAAGTTACTCTTGGATCTTGCTGAGATGGGTGTGCCCTCTGCCACTGAATATCTGGACTTAATCAGTCCACAGTATATTGCTGACCTAGTTTCATGGGGGGCAATAGGTGCCAGAACCACTGAAAGCCAGGCTCATCGAGAGCTAGCATCCGGTCTTTCCTGCCCAGTTGGCTTTAAAAATGCAACAGACGGTGGTGTGCAAATTGCTGTAGATGCCTGTTTATCAGCGTCAAAACCACATCATTTTATGTCACTTACCAAAGCAGGACGTTCTGCCATTTTCTCGACTACAGGCAATCCTGACTGCCATATTATTTTACGTGGTGGTCGTGAACCTAACTTTGATAGCGACAGCATCAATGCAGCAGCAGATGTCATCACCCGTTCGGGTCAAGATGTCAGAATCATGATCGATTGTAGTCACGCCAATAGTGGCAAAAATCATATTCAACAAGAAACGGTATGCCGAGAAGTTGCTGCCCAAATCGCTAATGGTGAGAAACGTATTGTCGGACTCATGCTGGAAAGCAACCTAGTCGCTGGCCGACAAAATGCAGAATCTGGTAAAGAATTGGTCTATGGGCAGAGTATTACTGATGCGTGTATGGCTTGGGATAATACAGAAGACTTACTCAGAGAATTAGCAACAGCTGTCCAGCAACGTCGTGAAAAGTCATAATTTTGAGCCAACGACATCGCTGTTTCTTGACCTGTTAAGTTGCTCACAGATAAAGCATTAATATCATAGCCATAACTTCGATATTCGTGCTTTTTAAGCTATAATTATCGATTACCATTTACAGCCGAACTAACAGCGTGCTGAAATGACAACTAATTCCTGAGAAAATCAGTAGGTTATTAAATGGCAGATTATGCCCTCATACTCATAAGTACGATACTGGTCAATAATATTGTCCTCGTCAAATTCCTGGGACTATGCCCTTTCATGGGTGTGTCGCGTAAGCTTGAAACAGCGATGGGAATGGCGCTCGCCACAACATTTGTGTTGACCCTGTCATCGATCAGTAGCTATCTGATTAATGAATATCTACTTGCTCCATTCGGTATTGAATTCCTGCGTACCATCAGTTTTATTTTCGTTATTGCTGTGGTTGTTCAGTTCACTGAAATGGTCGTTCACAAAACTAGTCCTCTGCTTTATCAGGTATTAGGTATTTTCTTACCATTGATTACAACTAACTGTGCCGTACTCGGTGTTGCTTTGCTGAATGTTCAGGAAAAACATGGATTTATTGAATCAGCGCTGTATGGCTTTGGTGCAGCTTTAGGTTTTTCAATGGTGTTGATAATTTTCGCAGGTATGCGTGAACGTCTTGCTGCAGCCGATGTTCCTGTTCCTTTCCAAGGTGCTGCTATCGGGCTTATTACCGCAGGCCTGATGTCTATGGCCTTTATGGGTTTTACCGGACTGGTGAAAGGATAAGCCCATGTTGACTGCAGTAATTGCTTTAACGCTTCTGGCGTTGATTCTCGGTTTGCTATTAGGCTTTGCATCGGTCAAATTCAAAGTTGAAGGCGATCCAATTGTCGACCAGATCGATAAAATTCTTCCTCAAACTCAATGCGGTCAATGTAGTTTTGCTGGTTGCCGGCCTTATGCTGAAGCCATTGCTGCCGGTGAAGTGGATATTAACCGTTGCCCGCCTGGTGGCGAATCCACCATTCAAGCGCTTGCCGATCTATTGGATGTTGAACCAAAACCACTTGATGAAGAATGTGGCGTCGAAAAACCCAAAATGCTTGCGGTGATTGATGAACAACGTTGTATTGGCTGTACTTTATGTATTCAAGCCTGCCCTGTCGATGCGATTTTGGGTGCAGCAAAACATATGCACACGGTTATCGCCGATGAGTGTACGGGTTGTGAACTATGCTTAGAGCCTTGTCCGGTGGATTGTATTGACATGGTTGAAATGACACCTAATCCCAATACCTGGCGCTGGCCAGATCCTTCTCACGTCCAACTGGAGCGTGGAGAAAGAATATGACAAAAACTTTAGGTTCTTTTCCAGGTGGCTTGAAATTACCCGGTCACAAAAAGCGTTCAACGCAAACACCTATCCGTAAAACGCCTTTAGCTAAAAGGCTGACCTTACCGCTGCAACAGCATATTGGTAGTGCCGCCATTCCTATTGTCGAAGTGGGTGACAAGGTGCTTAAAGGTCAGCAAATTGCTCGCGCCGATGGTCATGTTTCGGTCTGTTTACATGCGCCAAGTTCCGGCACCATTATCGCTATTGAAGATCAGCCTATTCCGCATCCATCAGGTCTGACAGCACCCTGCATCACCATCGAAACAGATGGGGAAGATTGCTGGGTAGAACGTCATCCGGTAAAAGACTACCGCTCACTTTCTGCCCATGAGATTCGTCAAATTGTACGCGATGCTGGCATTGTGGGACTTGGCGGCGCGGGCTTCCCTAGCTTTATCAAGCTCAACCCCGGCGTGCACCATACCGTCGAAACACTTCTACTGAATGGGGCAGAATGTGAGCCTTATATCAGCTGCGATGACATGCTGATGCGTGAACGGGCTGACGGCATTATAGATGGCGTCGAAATCATGCAATATGCCCTTCGGGCTCGCGAAGTCATCCTGGCGATAGAAGATAATAAACCGCAAGCCATTTCAGCGATGGAGCTGGCTTTAGCATCTCGACCACATTTGCAAAATACCCGGCTCGTTGTCGTTCCAACACGTTATCCAACCGGCGGTGAAAAGCAGCTTATTCAAGTGGTAACGGGTAAAGAAGTCCCCAGCAATGGTTTGCCTATCGATTTAGGTATTGTTAGCCACAATATGGGGACGGCTTATGCGGTGGGTCGTGCTATTCACCACGGTGAACCTTTAATTTCAAGAATCGTGACGGTCACCGGTAAAGATGTGACTCATGCAGGTAACTTTGAAACCCTATTCGGTACCCCTATCTCAGAAGTTTTAGCTTACGCCGAAACGAAACGGGAACCGGATGAAGCCTTTATTCTTGGTGGTCCGATGATGGGCTTTAGCTTGTCAGGTGATAACCTGCCAGTGACAAAAACAGCAAACTGTATTCTTGCTGGTGTAGATGATGCTGCTCCGGCACAAGAACCCTTGCCATGCATTCGTTGTGGAGATTGTGCAAGTGCTTGTCCTGCCAGCTTACTGCCTCAGCAACTCTATTGGCATTCACGCGCAAAAGATTTTGACCAGACCCGCGATTACAATTTATTCGATTGTATTGAGTGTGGCTGCTGTGATTATGTCTGCCCAAGTAAAATTCCGCTTGTTTCTTATTTCCGCTTTGCCAAAACTGAGATTATGAATCAGGAGCGTGAGCGTAAAAAATCAGATCTTGCCCGAGATCGTTTTGAAACTCGTCAGGCACGGTTAGAACGTGAACAACGCGAGAAAGAAGAACGTCAACGTCAGCGTAAAGCCGCTCTAGCAGCCTCAAAAGCCAAAAAAGAACAACAAGAAAAGACTGCAGAAACAGCTGACGCGGATAATAAGGAGACAGAGTAAAAATGGCGATATTCCGAATGAGCCCGCCATTTTTGGCAGGCACTAACCGCGTCACCATGCAAATGCTGCAAGTCATCTTTGCGATGATTCCAGCGATAGCCGCTATGGTCTATTTCTTTGGCCCAGCGGTTTTAATCAATATCAGTCTGGCGCTGACGGTCGCTTTATTAGCGGAAGCGATTTTATTAAAGCTTCGCAAACGTCCTGTTAAACCGTTTATTACAGATGGTAGTGCTGCCGTTACCGCTATACTACTGGCCGTGGCTATTCCGCCACTGTCGCCATGGTGGCTAACCGTCACTGGCGTTTTATTTGCGATCGTGTTTGCCAAACACCTATATGGTGGCCTGGGATATAACCCGTTTAATCCGGCGATGATAGGTTATGTATTGTTACTGGTTTCCTTCCCCCTTGAAATGACAACCTGGTTACCTGTTAAATCACTGACAGATAACCCCCTTGACTTACATTCCGCCTTTCAATTGATTTTTTATGGTCAGACCAATGCCGGTTGGGTTGCTGATACCGTATCCGGTGCCACGCCACTAGATACCATGAAAACCCAGATAGGCCAATCGATTGCACCCGCTTATATTGTGAATCAGAACCTGTTTGGCAGCTTAGGTGGACTTGGCTGGGAATGGATCAATATCTGGTTTGCCGTTGGTGGGCTCTATCTTCTATATCGTCGCGTTATCAGCTGGCATGTGCCTGTTGCCATGATTGGTACGATGTTTGTGTTGAGCGGCGTTACCTATTTATTCGCCCCAGAAATAACGGGGTCACCCCTATTTCATTTGATGAGCGGTGGCACCATGATTGGCGCTTTCTTTATTGCCACTGATCCTGTCTCCGGTTCCACCACAGTGAAAGGTCGATTAGTATTCGGCGCTGGAGTTGGCGCGTTGACCTACATTATTCGTGTCTGGGGTGGTTATCCTGATGGTGTTGCTTTTGCTGTTTTATTAATGAATATGCTGGCACCCTTGATCGATTATTACACACAACCCAAAGTCTACGGGGCCACGAAATAATGGCTGATTTTAAAAAACATGTATTAAGAGTAGGCGCCGTTCTTGGTCTTTTTGCTATCGTAGCGACCACAATGGTGGCTTTTACAGAGCAAAATACTCGCCAGCAAATCAAAGAAAATGAACGCCAGGCATTATTGGATGCGATAAACACCTTAATACCGCATGAGCAATACGATAATGCTATTTTGCAAGACACTCTAGCACTGCCTAAAACCGAAGAGCTTGGTACGGAAGAAACCACGCAAGTGTATCGTGCCCGTAAACAGAGCCAACCGGTGGCGGTTGTGCTGACCGTGGTTGCACCTAATGGTTACTCAGGTCGAATTAAAATGTTAGTGGGGATTTATAACGATGGTACTCTGGCTGGTGTCCGTGTTATTAATCACAAAGAAACACCGGGACTGGGTGATAAAATTGATGCCAGTCGTTCAAACTGGATTAAGCAGTTTGAAGGTTTGTCATTAGAAAACCCTTCATCAGCGAAATGGAAAGTCAAAAAAGATGGCGGGGCTTTTGATCAATTCACCGGGGCCACCATTACACCAAGGGCCGTAGTCAAAGCTGTTAAAGCCTCACTAGAATATTTTAAAAATCATCGTGAAGCATTATTTGCCCAAAATGAGGAAAAATCATGAATCCTTATTACCAAATAGTTAAAGAAGGCTTGTGGAAGAATAATCCAGCGCTGGTACAGTTGCTGGGCTTATGTCCCCTTCTTGCCGTCACCAATACTGTCATCAACGGTTTAGGATTAGGCTTAGCGACGATATTAACCTTGGTTGCCTCCAACGGTTTTATCTCTTTATTGAGAAATCAGATTCCTGATGAAGCGCGACTCCCCGTGTTTGTGATGATCATTGCCTCGATTGTGACCATTATCGAATTATCAATGAATGCTTGGTTTCATGATCTGTACCTAATCCTGGGCATTTTTATTCCGTTAATCGTGACGAATTGTTCGATTATTGGTCGGGCTGAAGCCTTCGCTGCCAGAAACTCTGTGGGTCCCGCCCTGCTTGATGGATTAATGATGGGCTTAGGATTCACTGCAGTATTAGTTGTATTAGGTGGCATGCGTGAACTTATCGGCCAGGGCACACTTTTCTCTCAGGCAGAGTTGATGTTTGGTGATGTAGCGAAAAATTTCAGTATTACGGTGATTGATGATTACCGCGGTTTTTTACTAGCCTTATTACCACCCGGTGCATTTATTGGTCTGGGATTAATCGTCGCATTAAAAAACGTGATTGATGCCAGACTCAGTAAACGACAAACAGTCCAAGTAGAAGCTTCGGCTGAAGTGGCAACGAGTAGCTAAAATGAATCAGGCTCAACGGCGTGATTTTTTTGCCACGCTAAAAGCACACAATCCGGCGCCCACCACTGAACTCAATTATTCTTCGCCTTTTGAGTTATTGATTGCGGTTATTTTGTCTGCTCAGGCCACCGATGTGGGTGTCAATAAGGCGACCGACAAACTCTACCCCGTCGCCAATACCCCCGAAAAAATTCTGGCCCTCGGCTTAGACGGTTTAAAGCAGTACATAAAAACCATTGGTTTATTCAATAGCAAAGCCGAAAATGTCATTAAAACCTGCAAAATACTGATTGAGCAGCATAACAGCCAGGTACCGGAAAACAGAGAAGCACTTGAAGCGTTACCAGGGGTTGGCCGTAAAACAGCAAACGTCATTCTGAATACCGTTTTTAAACACCCGGTTATTGCCGTTGATACACATATCTTCCGACTCTCCAACAGAACAGGTCTGGCTAAAGGTAAAACCATTAAAGCCGTTGAAGATAAGCTGATGAAAGTCGTCCCCAAAGAATATCTGTTAGATGCGCATCACTGGCTGATTCTGCATGGTCGCTATGTTTGCCTGGCACGTAAACCAAAATGTGACACATGTTGCGTTACTCAATACTGTGACTACTATCGCGATCAGCAACGTCGTCAGTCACGCTCAGTGTCATGATGTTTGGACAAAACAGACAAGAAATCAGACAAGTCTATTTTGATGTCTGGGCAAAAAGTCACTCAGGCCAGCCTTTATCTGAGCTTGAGAAACACATCGCTCATATCATAGAACTTCACCCAGAATATCACCTCTTATTTAACCAGCCAGAAAACATCCATCAGGACTACTTTGTAGAAGCAGGTGATACCAATCCATTTTTGCATATGGGATTACATCTGGCATTGCATGAACAAATCCAAACGGACAGACCCTCTGGTATTCGTGAAATTTATCGGCAATTACTGGCTATCAAACAGGATCAACACCACTGTGACCATCTGATGATGGACTGCCTGGCTGAATCCATATGGCAAGCACAACAAGATGGTATTCCACCATCAGAAGAAACCTATCTAAACGCGCTTAAACAATTACTGTCATAACTTCAGATCAACTTAATTCACTCTATCAGCTCATTAATGTCTTAATGCAACACGGAGAATAGCGATATGAAAGCCTACGGATTTTTCCAAGCCAACAGACAAGCACAACTCATCGAACGCGAAACACCAACAGCAAAAGGCCGCGATCTGTTGATTAAAATTGATGCGATTGCTGTCAACCCGGTTGATACAAAAATAAAAGCCAGTCTGGGTGATGGGGTTGAGCAAGCCAGAATCATTGGCTGGGATGCGTGTGGCACCGTTATCGATACAGGCAGTGAATGCGACTTGTTCAAAACCGGTGATAAAGTCTTCTACTCAGGTGATGTGACCCGTGACGGCTGTTATGCTTCTCACCAGTTAGTGGATGAACGCATTGTTGGTAAAGCGCCCAAGAACTTAAGTGCAGAGCAAGCAGCAGCAATGCCACTCACCAGTATTACCGCGTGGGAGGCATTATTCTCAAGAATGCGAATTCGAGCCGACTTGGATAAAGGCAAAACAATCCTGATTGTTGGCGGTGCCGGTGGCGTGGGCTCAATTGCTATTCAACTTGCTAAACAGCTAGGCCAGCTGAATGTGGTTGCTACAGCTTCACGTCAGGAATCCATCGACTGGTGTTATGAACTGGGCGCAGATCATGTGATTAATCACCAGCAATTAAGCGAACATTATTCAACATTAAATATTCCGGCTCCTGATTATATTTTATGTCTGGCTGACACCGATCCCTATTACGAGGAGTTAACTGACCTAATAGCACCTCAAGGTCTGATTTGTTTTGTTGTCACCAGCCAGCAGCCTCACAATATTGATAAATTAAAAAATAAAAGTGCAGGCATCGTATGGGAGTTTATGTTTGCCAGACCGATGTACCACACAGCCGATATGATCGAGCAACACCGTCTCCTCAATAAAGTCTCAGAAATGCTTGATAATAAAATACTCAAATGTACTCACAAACAAACATTGGGGCCGATTTCTACCAGCAGTATTGAGCGGGCTCATCAGTTATTATTGACGGCTAGAACGATAGGGAAAATAAGCCTTTCTGCTATAGAGGACTAATCCTTTCTGCCGCTTTTCGTAGCGCAGCGTGTTCGTTAACCGTATAATCATCGCCATTATTTAAAATCAGCAGAGGTTAGTAATGAATAAGAAATCTGGTCAATTTTTTATCGGTAGTATCGTCACCATATTGGCACTTTACGGTTTAGTGTTAATCATCCTGAATAACTCCCTCGAATTAGGAAAAGACGCTACAGCCCCTGCCAGTATGGAAGAAGATGCTGTTGCTGAACGCATCAAACCTGTTGCTGAAGTTAACATCGGTGAACCGCCTGCAGTACAAGCCCCAGCTGCTGAAGAAGAATCTGACACTGCCGGTGGACCCGGTCAACAAATCGTGACACAGGTTTGTGCTGCATGTCACGGTGCTGGATTAATGGGCTCGCCAAAAATCGGGAATGCTGCAGACTGGGCACCACGTATTGAAAAAGGTATGGATACTTTGCACAAACATGCTATTGAAGGTTTCAATATGATGCCGGCAAAAGGCGGTCGTGCTGACCTGAGTGACGAGGCTGTCATGGCAGCTGTTGATTATATGGTGTCACAATCAAAATAACGTTTGGCCATTAATGAATAAAAAAGCACTGTCGAGCACTGCTCGACAGTGCTTTTTCATGTATAAATACAGTAAACGAGCATCCGTTAGATAACAGGAAAATCAATGAATTTATTGACGTTCAACTTACCTTTAGTTGCTCTGATACCTTTTCTAGGCGCACCGATTGCCGCATGGGCTGCTAGGTTCAGTCGTGTCGCCTCAGCTTGGGTCGCGGGTGCTGTTACCTTTTTGTCTCTGCTGACATTAATGCCAGCTGTGAATATTCCTTTTAATAATGAAACCTTAATTCAAAGCTGGTCATGGCTACCTACGCTCGGATTAGATTTTGCATTCCGTCTTGATGGCCTCTCTTTACTGTTTAGCTTTTTGATCTTACTGATTGGCCTGCTAGTCATCTTGTATGCACGCTATTATTTATCGGCTCAGGACTCCATGGGCCGTTTTTTTGCCTATTTACTAATGTTTATGGGCTCAATGTTAGGCATTGTGCTGTCAGAAAATTTAATTCAGCTGGTCATTTTCTGGGAATTAACCTCGCTTACTTCGTTTTTATTGATTAGCTACTGGCAATACAGCCAGGATGCACGTGATGGCGCCCGAATGGCGCTGACGATCACCGGTGCCGGTGGCTTGGCTATGCTGGCTGGTGTGTTAATGATTGGCAATATGGTTGGTAGTTTTAATCTGACCGATGTCTTAGCCTCAGGCGACTTGATTCGTCAAAATGAACATTACCTGACAGCCTTGGTTTTAATTCTGTTAGGGGTCTTTACCAAATCAGCACAGTTCCCATTTCATTTCTGGTTGCCACATGCTATGGCGGCCCCCACACCTGTATCAGCCTATTTACACTCAGCCACCATGGTCAAAGCCGGTATTTTTATTCTGGCAAGACTGTTTCCAGTACTGTCAGGCACTGAAGCGTGGGGTTGGCTGGTAGGTGGTGTCGGTATGATCACCATGGTACTAGGTGCTTACACGGCCCTTTTCAAACATGATCTAAAAGGCCTTTTAGCTTATTCAACCATAAGTCATCTGGGCTTGATTACCCTGTTATTTGGCTTTAGTACCAAACTGGCGGCTGTCGCCGCGATTTTCCATATTATCAATCACGCTACCTTTAAAGCGTCATTATTCATGGTGGCAGGTATTATTGATCATGAGTGTGGCACGCGTGATATGCGTAGAGTTAACGGCTTATTAAAATATATGCCGCACACTGCCATACTGGCGATGATTGCAGCCTCTGCCATGGCAGGTGTTCCACTGTTGAACGGCTTTCTCAGTAAAGAAATGTTTTTTCAACAGGCATTAACGGCTACGGACCACCATACATTAAGCTGGGCCATCCCCATTATTGTAACCTTTGGTGCTGTGTTCTCAGTCGCTTACTCACTGCGTTTTATTCACGACGTCTTCTTTAATGGTGAACCTCAGGGATTAACTAAAACACCGCATGAGCCCCCTCGCTTTATGAGAATACCTGTCGATATTCTGGTACTGCTTTGTCTTGGGGTAGGAATGATGCCCGTATTAATCGTCGCCCCTATTTTGACTGTGGCGGTGGCAGCTAGTCTGCAAGGGGTACCGCCGGACTACAGTCTGGCCATCTGGCATGGCTTTAATATTCCGCTATTGATGAGTTTTATTGCTTTGGTTTTCGGCGCGATTGTTTATTTCTACCGTGAAAAATTATTCCGTTGGCATGATACAAACCTACCTTGTCTGGATGCGAAAACACTATTCAACCGGGTCACACATGGTTTATTAGTATCGAGCGGCAAAATAAGTCGTCTGTTTGATCGTGGTTCCTTACAAAATGCCATCAGCTGGGTATTGTTATCCGGTGTCGCTGCGACCTTATATGGCTTTTTACAATTTGATAGTCCACTGTTTGGTGACAGAAACTTACTGGATGCTAACCTGCTCACCATGATCCAAGTTGGCATTCTGGTTGTGGCGAGCATTCTAACGGCTGTGATGCACCATAACCGACTGGTAGCACTCATTATTATCGGTGTTATTGGTTTGATCGTATCTTTGGGTTTTGTGAAATTCTCAGCACCTGATTTAGCCTTAACTCAGTTATCAGTCGAAGTTGTCACCATTGTGCTTCTTTTATTGGCTCTGTTTTTCCTGCCCCAGCATAGTCCTCAGGAAAGAAGTCATAAACGCCTGACCCGTGATTTGGTTTTGTCTGTTTCTGCCGGTGTCACGGTGATGTTATTGGCCATGGCGGTAATGACGCGTGACTACAGCACCATTTCAGGCTTCTTCCTTGAGAACAGTAAACCGGGAGGCGGTGGTACGAATGTTGTCAATGTCATTCTGGTCGATTTCCGTGGCTTTGATACATTAGGTGAAATCGTGGTACTGGCGCTTGCTGGCCTGGGTATTTTTGCTTTACTGGAAAACCTGAAACTCCCAGCACCACTACGTGATATAGACGGTCGTGAATGGAGCCATGATCCCCATCCTCCCATCATGCAAACACTGACCCGATTGCTGTTCCCATTAATGTTAATGGTGGCGGTGTTTATTTTCCTGCGTGGTCATAACCTGCCAGGAGGTGGCTTTATCGCAGGCTTAATCGCTGCTGTGGCTTTGATTTCACAATACCTTGCTAACGGTATTGCCTGGACCAATGCCAGAATTAAAGTGGATATGCATAAGGTGATTGCTGTCGGATTAACCGCTGCATTTGTCACGGGTTTGGCCGCTATGTTCTTGTCTTACCCATTCCTGACCACCACCTTCACATATTTGACGTGGCCGATTGTCGGTAAATTTGAAATCGCCAGCGCCATGATCTTTGATTTGGGGGTATTCCTCGTTGTGGTCGGCGCCACTGTCCTCATTCTGGTCGAACTGGGTAAGCTCAGTCATGCATCACACAGTTTAGCTCAACAGGAGAAAAAATAGATGGAGTGGTTAGTCGCCATCGCGATAGGTGTCATGACATCATGTGGTGTCTACCTTGTGCTTCGCGCCCGTACCTTTCCACTGGTACTCGGGTTAACACTGATTTCCTATGCCGTGAATGTATTTTTATTTGTCATGGGCCGCTTACAGATTGGTGAAGCTGCCATTATTTCTGCTGAAACAACAAAATATACCGATCCACTTCCTCAGGCACTGGTATTAACCGCGATTGTGATTGCCTTTGGTATGACGGCGTTTCTTATTGTTCTGGCTTTAAAAGCACGTAGCGAATTGGGTAATGACCATGTCGATGGCATGAGTTATGTGGCTGAGGAACAAGAGAAGAAAACAGCTGGAGGCCAATCAAAATGATGATGTCTCAGCTTCCTATCCTGCTCATTCTATTACCTTTATTAGGCGGCATATTGACCTTATTTGCCCGCCCTAAAGGAATAGCCTTACAACGCCTACTCAGTTTGTTTTTTACTGCTGCCCTGCTGTTACTCAGTATTTATACGGTCTCCATTGCAAATAATAGTGACTATTCTGTTTATTTACTGGGTAACTGGACAGCACCGTTTGGCATTGTGCTGGTACTGGATAAACTATCAGCTCTAATGGTATTGCTGACGTCTATTCTGGCCGTTGTGGCCCTCGCTTATGCCATCAGCCAGGATACCGACAAGAATGGGCAACACTTTCATGTCTTATATCAAATACAACTGTTTGGATTAAACGGTGCTTTTCTGACAGGTGATTTATTTAATCTGTTTGTCTTCTTTGAAGTATTGTTATTAGCTTCTTATGGTTTATTGCTGCACGGCGGCGGTCGCCTGCGTACCAAAGGTGGACTGCACTATGTGGTGATTAACCTGGTCGGTTCCAGCTTGTTTTTGTTTGCGGTTGGTACGTTATACGGCATTTTGGGTACACTCAATATTGCCGATATGTCGACACATATCGCTCAATTAGATTCGATGGATCAGGGTATTGTCGCAGCAGCTGGCCTACTACTTCTGGTGGTATTTGGCATCAAGGCGGCCATATTTCCACTCTATTTATGGCTGCCCGGAGCCTACGCAAATACGTCAGCTGCGGTAGCCGCTTTATTTGCCATTATGACCAAAGTGGGTCTATACGCCATTATTCGGGTTCACGGCACCTTATTTTCAGAGCAAGCAGGCGCTTTAGCTGGGCTGCATGCCGATGTGGTATTAACGCTTGGGCTGGTGACATTGGCTATGGCTGTTTTGGGTGTATATGCTGCACGTTCGTTAAAAGAACAAACCGCTTTTCTGATTCTCGCCTCGGTAGCCACTTTATTAATCGGTATCGGTATTAACACCACGGATGCTATGGCTGCCACTTTGTATTACCTGATTCATTCCACGCTGATTGGTGCTGGCTTATTCCTATTGGCAGACATCATAGCCAGAGCAAGAGGCTCGTATTCAGATAGATTGCGGGCGGGCGCCCCAATCAAACAGGCTATTTTCCTGGGTTCTATCTTTTTCATTACCACGATTGCCATTGTCGGCATGCCACCGTTATCGGGTTTTATTGGCAAAGTCATGATTTTGGAAGCCGCGATGAGCAGTGCTTTCAGTACTTGGATTTATGCCGTTATTCTGGTGGGTAGTTTATTGATGATTATGGCAATGGCGCGATCCGGCTCGATCCTGTTTTATCAGGTAGACAGCTCTCTGGATGACGATGGTGAGAAGTTAAATCTTCGTGCCACGGCTATGGCATTAATTTTAGTGTTCGCCAGTCCTGTGTTAGTCATCGCTGCCGGGCCCATCTCTGAATTTACCCAAAGCGTGGCTTCACAACTCAGCAATCATCAAAGTTATATCAATGCGGTGATGAGCCAGCCAGCCTATCAGGGAGGAAAATAAGATGTGGCGTAAATGCTTTCCTCATCCTTTTCTGACCCTAGCGTTATGGGTCATCTGGTTATTACTGAACAATACCCTTTCTGCTGGTCAGATGATTTTGGGAGGACTTCTCGCGATCTTTATTCCCTGGTTTAGTGCCGGATTTTGGGAAGAACGCATTAGTGTCCGTCGACCATGGCTAATGGTGAAGTTTTTTGCCTCCGTGCTCTGGCAAATCATTATTGCCAATATTCATGTCGCGCGCTTAATTCTGATGTCTTCAGACAGACTGAGACCAGGCTTTGTTGAAATCCCCCTGGATTTAACCTCACCGCTAGCTATCAGTATTCTTGCCAATACTATTTCTCTGACACCTGGCACGGTCACCTGTGACTTGTCTCAAGATCAGAAAAGCCTGTTGATTCATGCCTTACATATTGATGATGCCCAAAGCACCATTGATGAAATCAAACAGCTCTTTGAAAAACCGTTAAAGGAGATTTTCAACTAATGCTGAATATCGCCATCATTACTGCCTGTGTTATGGTCTGTACAGCTCTTTTATTGAGCCTGTATCGTCTTCTTATCGGTCCTAGCGTGCCAGATAGAATCCTGGCTCTGGATACGCTTTATATCAATTCTATTGCGCTGCTTATCCTGCTGGGCATTTTTCTGCGAAGTAATCTTTATTATGAAGCCGCCTTGCTGATTGCCCTAATGGGCTTTATGGGCACACTCGCTCTCAGTAAATATCTGCTTCGCGGCGACATTATGGAATAAACCATGTTAGAAATTTTATTATCTATTCTGATTATTCTGGGTGGTTTTTTCACACTGGTTGGCTCATTAGGTTTGTTTAAGCTACCTGATTTTTATATGCGTTTACATGGGCCCACCAAAGCCAGCACACTCGGCGTTGGTGCAGTGCTGGTCGCTTCGGCTATTCATTTCAGTGTGAAAACAGGTGATATCAGCCTGCATGAAATCCTTGTCACCTTATTCTTATTTATCACAGCCCCGGTCAGTGCACATTTGATGGCAAAGGCAGCACTTCATATCAAAGTCAGACAAGAAAAACGTACACTCAATAAATCTGATCAGGAGCAGTAATGCATATCTGGGTCGATGCAGACGCCTGTCCGGCTGTTATCAAAGAAATCCTGATTCGGGCATCAAGACGCACCTCGCTACCACTTACCTTTATTGCTAACCACGCTATTAAGGTACCGGCAGATAACCAGATCCAGTTTATTCAGGTCGCCTCCGGTTTTGATATGGCCGACAATGAAATTGCCAGCCGTGTTCAGGCGAAAGACTTAGTCATTACGGCTGATATTCCACTTGCCAATGATGTCATCGACCGCGGTGGCATCTGTCTCAGCCCCCGTGGTGAGTTAATGGATAAAAGTAATATTGCCGCCCGTCTCACCATGCGTAATTTTATGGATACCATGCGTTCAAGTGGTGTGGATACTGGCGGTCAAAACGCATTTAATCATCGTGACAGAATGCAATTTGCCAACCAGCTAGACAAAATTATTCAATCGTCTCTTTAACAAAAAAACCGAATAATCGGAACATCCCTATTGATAATTCTGTCCTAGCGATGGTTTTCACAAAGGAGAGAGAAATGATAAATGATTCAATAGACCGTTACGGAAGTATCACCCGTTTTTTCCACTGGTTAGTGGCTGTTCTGGTTTTCCAGCAATTCTTCAAATTTGCTGACCGGATTAACGATGGTAAACATTGGCTGGGGGATACATTCGGTCCCTATCATGTCTCGATAGGTGCAATCATTATGATTCTCGCCATATTGCGTTTGTTATGGAGCATGAAACAAAAAAACCAACGGCCGATTATTGAAGGTGCCAACAGTAAACTGGTAAAAACGGTTCATGGCATCATGTACTTCTGCCTGATTGCCATGCCACCGCTCGGCGCACTCTATATTCATGGTCATGGTTATCCGGTGAAAGTATTTGGTCAGGTACTCATCGAAAAGCCAGCTGATAAAGTACAGTGGGCACATGACATCGGCGAGTTACACTCAATATTAGCTATCGTACTTGCCATTTTGGTGGTTGGTCATATTGGTGCCGCCCTTTATCACCACTTTATTCGAAAAGACGATACCCTGCGTCGTATGGCATAAAATAAAAAGCCCGGTTTGAAACCGGGCTTTTTTTATTTCAGCATCTGACGGATATTCGATAAGTGGGCTTTACCGCGCTCTTTGCGTTCTTCCGGATCCGCCTGTGTTTTTTCCGACATCCAGATCAGATCATCAGACGGTAGTTCACGAAGAAAACGACTTTCCTCACACTCCATCTTTTCGCCATAGCGTTTACGCGTATTGGCCATAGTCATGACCAGGCTACGTTGGGCTCGGGTAATGCCGACATAGGTCAGGCGACGTTCTTCTTCAATGGTGCCTTCTTCGATGCTGGTGCGATGAGGGAGAATTTCTTCTTCCATGCCAATCATAAATACATGAGGAAACTCCAGACCTTTTGCCGCATGTAAGGTCATCAAATGCACGGCGTCGGCCTGATTTTCGTCTTCCTGGCGATCCAGAATATCCATCAGCGTCAAACGGGCAGCAATATCACCAATACTTTTCTCTTCTGTGTCGTTTTCGATGATACGTTCGATCCAGCTCAGTAACTCGAGCACATTATCCATGCGGCGTTCGGCTTTGTTTGGATCACCACTGGTTTCTTCCAACCAGCCACGATATTCGATTTCTTCGACCATATCGCGAATGGCGCTCATTAAATCACCACGTTTTGCCCGGTCAGCAATATCGACTAGCCAATTAGCAAAATGCGTCAGGTTAATAATGGCTTTTTCAGGCAGCTTTTCTGCCAGGCCCATCTCAAAGCAGGCACCGAACAAGCTGGTCTTACGTTCAGAAGCATAATTGCCCAGAGCTTGTAATGTACTTGAACCTATACCACGACGCGGGGTGTTAATGACCCGAAGAAAGGCATTGTCATCATCCTGATTGGCCAGCAGGCGCAGATAGGCCATGATGTCTTTGACTTCAATCCGTGAGAAAAACGACGTCCCGCCCGTTAGAAAATAAGGCACATTATGTTCACGCAATACACGTTCAATCGGTCTGGACTGATGATTACTACGATAAAGAATCGCGTAATCCTTGAAATTCGCCTGATGTTTCAGCTTGTGATAAAGCAGCTCAGAGACGACTTTTTCCGACTCATGATCATCATCACGACAACCAATAACCCGAATCGGATCGCCCTCACCTAACGCACTCCATAATTGCTTCTCGAACACATGGGGATTATTACGAATCAAGGTATTCGCGACACGCAGAATACGGCTCATGGAACGATAATTCTGTTCCAGTTTAATCAACTTCAAACGCGGATAATCGGTCTGTAACTGCGCCAGATTTTCTGGCCTTGCACCACGCCATGAATATACCGACTGGTCATCATCCCCCACCACGGTCAGTGCTTCCCGTATACCGACCAGTTGTTTAACCAGCTCATACTGACAGCCATTGGTGTCCTGATACTCATCCACCAACAGATAGTGAATACGTGCCTGCCACTTTTTTAAAACATCATCATGTTCACGGAATAACACCACAGGTTTGAGGATCAGATCATCAAAATCAACCGCGTTGTATGCCTGCAAAGCAGCGGTATAAAGCGGGTACACTTTCGCCGCAGCCATCTGGGTACCGGCTTCGGCAATTTGCATCGCTTTCTCAGGCAGAATCAGCTGGTTTTTCCACTCTGAAATTTGCCACTGCACTTGCTCAGCGTGTTCACTATCGGCAGCAAAATCACGCCCCATAAGATCACGTAAAACCGCCAGACTGTCTTGCGCATCAAAAATAGAAAATCCACTGCGATAGCCCAGCGATTTATATTCACGGCGCAGAATATTTAATCCCAAGGTATGAAATGTCGACACCATCAAACCACGTGCTGCCGCGGAATTTTGGCGACTGGCCATGAGTTCAGAAACCCGGGTTTTCATTTCACGTGCGGCTTTATTGGTGAAAGTCACCGCAGCGATATTTTTTGCAGAAATGCCACATTGCTCAATCAGATAAGCAATTTTTCGGGTAATAACTCGCGTCTTACCACTACCGGCACCGGCTAAAACGAGAAGAGGTCCATCTATATGACGCGCAGCTTCCTGCTGCTGCGGATTAAGATCATTCAGCATCAACGCCTCTGAAAAACAACATGAGCAACCGAGTGTTGCCACTCAGTGATAACGTGAAACATATGGACATTAATAACCTACATCAAGCCGGCGATAGCTGATGGCTTCGCTAAGATGTTCAGTTTGTATTTGACGACTTCCAGCAAGGTCAGCAATCGTTCTGGCGACTTTTAAAATGCGATGATAGGCACGGGCTGATAAGCCCAGACGAATAATCGCTTTTTCTACCAGTTGATAATCTTGTTCAGTCAACAGACAAACTTCCTCTATCTCTTTTTGTTCCAGCAAATTATTCGCTTTACCCTGCCTGTCGAGCTGTCTGTGGCGCGCCTTTTCTACTCGATGGCGAACCTGCTCAGAATGCTCTGCAGTAGCATCAGCCGCTTGATTTCGTAATAAACGTTTATCCACTGCAGGTACCTCGACCAGCATGTCGATTCGGTCCAGTAACGGGCCGGAGACTTTAGCACGATAGCGACGAACTTGCTCTTCTGTACATCGACAACGCGACTCGCCAAGATAGCCGCAAGGGCAAGGGTTCATCGCTGCGACAAGTTGGAAACGCGCTGGAAACTCCGCCTGCTGTGCCGCTCTTGAAACCGAGATTTTGCCAGATTCTATCGGTTCGCGCAGTACTTCCAATACGCGGCGGTCAAACTCGGGCAGTTCATCTAAAAAAAGTACGCCATTATGCGCTAACGATATTTCTCCCGGTCTGGGTTGACTGCCACCGCCCACCAATGCCACGGCTGATGCAGTGTGATGCGGTGACCGAAATGGCCGCTGACGCCATTGAGCCGGATCAAAACCATTCGAGGCGATAGAATGTATTGCGGCTGTTTCCATGGCTTCAGCTTCTGACATGGAAGTTAATATTCCGGGCAGTCGGCTGGCCAGCATCGTTTTACCGGTTCCTGGTGGCCCACAAAAAAGAAGACTGTGTGAACCGGCAGCTGCAATTTCTAAAGCACGACGCGCATGTGACTGCCCACGAATATCAATCAAATCCGGATACTCAGGTTCAGTTGATATATCATCCGGTATTTCGGCCAGATTCAGTAATTGTTGTCCATGCAAATGAGCGCATACGGCCAGCAAACTATCCGCACCAAAACACTGACATTGCTCAATTAGCGCCGCTTCACTGGCATTGGCTGAGGGTAAAATCAAAATACGTTTAGCAGCAGAAGTGGCGAGTGCTGTTGGCAAAACACCACGTACAGAACGACACTCTCCGGCCAGACCTAATTCACCAATAAACTCTTTGTCAGCAATCGCTTTTAAGGGAATTTGCCCTGATGCCGCGAGTATTCCTAACGCAATAGGCAAATCAAATCGCCCGCCTTCTTTAGGTAAATCAGCGGGTGCTAAATTAATGGTGATGCGTTGCTGAGGAAAATTAAACTGTGAGTTCAAAATAGCAGAACGCACCCTGTCCTTACTTTCTTTGACTGCGGTTTCAGGCATCCCCACAATCGACAAACTGGGCAAACCATTCGATAAATGCACTTCTATGGTGACTGACTGGGCATGTATACCTGTCACCGCACGGCTATAGACCTTAGCGATACTCATATTCCATCCTTGGTTGAGCGTGTTTGAAAAATAATATTAGCCTATCTTTTTTTATATTGTCGTGAAACTTGTCGGATAAATAACGGACGAAAAAAGCGTAGATTTTTACGAAAGCGGTTGCTTATGTTAATTTAGTAGCGCACAACCCATCCAATACAAAACTCCGGAGTTTTTATGCACAAGCCTAGCTTGAGGACTATTTTTTTATTAATTTCAAGCACCTTCACCAATATCGCCATCGCTGACCAAGTTGTTCTGGACGATGGCAGTCTGCTGAAAGGGAATGTCAAACAAGTCGCAAATGGTCAGCTAATCATGGATACCGCCTTCGCCAACGAAGTAACCATTGATTATGCTCGGGTGAATCAAATCACTACTGACAAAAAGTTTTTGGTTGAACTGGAAAGTCGTGATCGTATCGTAGGTAAACTCAGTGTTGATAGTAATGGCCAGTCGCAACTGAGCGATACCGCTTTTGGCTCCGTGAATATCGATCCTAAAAATATAAAAAATGTCTGGGCGACCGATGCCACCAAACCACAAATTCTTGCTGTACAGCAAGAATACCAAGATGAAATAAAAACACTGAAAGCGGACAAAGAAAAAGAAGTCGAAGATCTGAAATCCTCCTATGAAACTGCTCTCACAGCTTTAAGAGAAGAACGTAATCGTTTACGTGATCCCTGGAGCGGCAGCATCGCGATGGGTATCACCGGTGCCTCAGGTAACACCAACCGTTTTGGCGCACATGGACGGGGTGAATTAAACCGTGAAACTGATCAAGAGCGTATGAACATCTACATGGAAGTTAACTTCCAGAAAGAGGATGGCGAGCAGACAGCCAATCAGAAACTGGCTGGACTTTCATTGGAACGTGATATCAGCGAAATGTGGTTTGCCAGAGGCTCCGCCGACTTTGAAATTGATGATTTTGAAGAGCTGGATTTACGTGCTATCGCCGCAGCGAGTTTAGGTCGTTTTTTCATTCGTGAAGATGATCTGAAATTCAAAGGTTTTGCTGGTCTCGGTTATCGTTTTGAGAGCTACTCAGACGGCACCAATGAAAAAGACCCAACGGGTGTGCTAGGGTACGATGTGAAATACAAAATGAATAGCAAACTGAGTCTATTCCACGACTTCACTTATTACCCCTCATTTAGCAGCCCAGGTAAAAACTACCTGATCGTGACTAACTTTGGTGGCGAAATGCCGATTACGGAAAAAGAAGACTGGAAAGTACGTGCTAGCCTACGTAGCAAGTACAACAGTCAGCCAGCACAAGATGCTGAAAGCACAGACACCACCTACCAGATGAATCTGGTGTATGACTGGGACTAATTAAAGTAGTCTGAAATAAAAAAGGCGCCCTGAGGCGCCTTTTTTATTATCGCTGATAGCGTATTAATCTAAATAGCTGCAGCAGTAATCAACTAACTCTAAGATCTGGATATCAAATGATGAGTTAGCTGGCACATTGAATGATTCGCCAGCGCTTACATCAATCCACTGAGCATCGCCTTTCAGACGATAAGTCAATTTACCGGCCAGAATTTCCATCAATTCTGCTTTTTCTGTACCAAAGGTAAATTCACCCGGCATCATAATGCCTAATGTTTTGTAGCTGCCATCAGCAAATGTCACTTTACGGCTGGTCACATTACCATCGAAATAAACGTTTGCTTCACGTGTGACCGTGACATTAGTAAATTCAGACATATTGTTTTCTCTTATTTAGGTGGGTTTTCTAACTCGGCGACACGATGTTCCAGTGCCTCCAACTTTTCACGGGTACGTAACAACACTTGAGCTTGCACATCAAATTCTTCACGCGTGACCAAATCCAGTTTGGTAAATGTCGCGGTGAGGGCTGCACGGATATTCTTTTCAGCATCTTCCTGCATTTGTACTAAACCTGGTGGTAATGCTTTGCTGATGCTTTGTACAACTTCTTCAATTTTTTTGGTATCAATCATCATTTTTCCCCTTATATCTCAATGACTATTCTACGGCATTTAAAAACAGACTCAATTTGTTATTTTTTGCCTAACAAGGATCCTAAAATACCTCTGACAATTCGCCGACCTAATTGACTGCCAATAGCACGCATCGTACTTTTGGCAAAGGCTTCCAGGACAGTCTCACGCCTTCTTGCCGTTGTTTTTGGCACATCCGCTGGCTGACTCTGTTCAGCCTCCTGAGCTTTTAATGCACGTTCCGCCAGCACTTCATACGCCGACTCTCTATCTAATGTCTTGTCATAAACACCAGCCACCAAAGAAGTCCTTAACAAGGTCTGCCTTTGCTGTTCAGTAACAGGTCCAATCTGACTTTGTGGTGGTTTAATCAGTGTCTGCTGCACGATCTGCGGTCGGCCTTTTTCATCAAGCGTAGACACCAATGCTTCGCCTACCCCTAAACTGGTCAGTGTTTCCCGGGTATCAAACGCCGGATTATCACGGAAAGTCTCTGCTGCTGCCTTTAAGGCTTTTTGATCTTTTACCGTGTAGGCACGCAAGGCGTGTTGAATCCGGTTACCTAATTGTCCAAGCACACTATCCGGGATATCAGTGGGGTTTTGCGTCACGAAATAAACACCGACGCCTTTTGAACGAATCAGTCGAACCACTTGCTCAATTTTATTCAGCAGAACTTTGGGCGCATCATCAAATAACAGATGGGCTTCATCAAAAAACAGTACCAACTTCGGCTTTTCCGGATCGCCCACTTCCGGTAATTGCTCAAATAACTCCGATAACAGCCATAACAAAAACGCACTATAAAGATTAGGAGACTGCATCAGACTATCAGCCGCCAGCAAATTAATAACACCGCGCCCCTGTTCATCTGTTTGCAACAGATCATCCAGGTTTAACATCGGCTCACCAAATAACTGGGCAGCGCCCTGTTCTTCAAGTCCTAATAAACGTCGTTGAATGGCGCCGACACTGGCGGCAGAAATATTACCGTACAGCGTTCTGAACTCAGTCGCATTCTCAGCAATAAACTGCAGCATGGCTCGCAGATCTTTTAAATCCAGCACCAACCAGCCGTTATCATCTGCCACCCGGAATACCAGATTTAGAATGCCCTGCTGGGTATCATTCAAATTCATCAAGCGGGATAACAGCAGTGGTCCCATATCTGAAATGGTTGCTCTGAGGGGATGCCCCTGTTTTCCATACACATCCCAGCAAGTGACCGGAAACCCAGTGAAGCCGAAATCTGACAGCCCCATTATTTCTACACGTTCGCTGATTTTCGGATGTGGTTTCCCCGCTTGGCTCACACCCGATAAGTCACCTTTAATATCTGCCGCAAAAACCGGTACACCGATCTGACTAAAGCTTTCCGCCAGCCCTTGTAAAGTGATGGTTTTCCCTGTTCCTGTCGCACCAGCGATCAAACCATGGCGATTGGCCATATTCGGTAATAAGGTCACTGCAGACGTTGACTGGCCTAAAAAGATAGGTGAAACCATGCTGTATCCTTTCTGTTATGGCGGAGATAAATGATGACGATGACTTATTAAATCATAAAATAAACACGATAAAGAAAACGGTTTGTCATGTGCTCTGCCAGTGGCTAGACTAGACCTTATTCACTATCTACTGGAAATAACTATGACCTCAACGGAAATCTGGGCACTCACTATTGTCATCGCTATTATTGCTGCATTAATCGGCTTTGCTGTGGGACGTCGCCAAGCTCCTGGCAGTGATCATCAAATGAAAGAAATCGCTGAGTCATACGACCGCCAACTGGCCGATAAACAAGCCGAACTCGACGCCTACAAACAAAAAGTGCACGCCCATTACGATAAAACAGCGCAAGCCTTCAAAGATATGGCCGGTTCATATAAAGAATTATTTGATCATCTGTCTCATGGTTATGAAGAACTGGGTAACTTTTCAGACCAACGCGTTTTACCAGAACGTGCCGGCGCACTTTTAGATGGGCCGGATACCCATACAGCAAAAGAATCGAACTTTATTCATCCAAACCATAAAGGTGATGAAGACGCGTTAACACGATAGAAAATCTTTATACTCGCATAAAAAAAGCCAGCTTAGAGCTGGCTTTTTTGTTTAACGGAAAAACGGTGTAATCAGGCTTTGCCTAACCCTTTGGCAATACGTTCACCAATATCACCATCAATATTTTTCCAGTACTCAATCACCCGTGACAATACGGGTTCTTCAACACCATCACTGACGTGACCTACTACGTTTGATACCAGACGATCACGTTGTGCATCGTCCATCACTTCACGGACTAAAATGCCGGCCTGACCAAAATCATCATCATCCTCACGTAAGGTATAAGCTTCACGTGTAAATTCACCACTGGCAGCCCAGGTAGTGTCTTCAGGATAGTTTTCAGGATCGGCTTTTGGCCCACCTTTCGAGTTCGGTGCATAAACCGGATCGGTCACATTTTGCACGCGCATCGCACCGTCTTTACTGTAGCTGTTCACAGGGCATTTCGGCGAATTCACCGGAATCTGCTTGTAGTTCACACCTAAACGGTGACGATGAGCATCGGCATAAGAAAACATCCGGCCCAGTAACATTTTGTCAGGGCTGATACCAATACCCGGCACTAAATTACTTGGCTCAAATGCGGCCTGTTCAATCTCAGTATGAAAATCAGTCGGATTACGGTTAAGCGTGAGTTGCCCAACTTCATGCAGTGGATAATCTTCATGAGGCCAGACCTTGGTTAAATCAAACGGATTCAGACGATAGGTTTTAGCCTCTTCAAACGGCATGATCTGCACCTTCATGGTCCAGCTTGGGTTATTCCCCTCTTTAATCGCATTAAATAAATCGCGTCTATGATAATCACCATCTTTACCCGCGAGCATGTCTGCGTCATCCTGAGTCAGAAAATCAATGCCCTGATTAGTTTTAAAGTGATATTTCACCCAAAACTTTTCCCCCTTATCATTCACCCATAAATAGGTATGACTCGAGTAACCATTCATATTGCGCCATGTTTTGGGAATCCCTCGGTCGCCCATTAACCATGTGACCTGATGAGCTGACTCTGGTGATAAGGTCCAAAAATCCCATTGCATATCATGGTCGCGCATCCCATTATCGGCACGACGCTTTTGTGAGCGAATAAAATGTTGAAACTTCAGTGGGTCACGGATGAAAAACACCGGTGTGTTATTGCCCACCATGTCGTAATTGCCTTCACTCGTGTAAAACTTAATGGAAAAACCACGCGGGTCACGCCAAGTATCAGGGCTTCCACGCTCACCCGCCACGCTGGAAAAACGCATCAAGGTCTCGGTTTCAGTACCAGGCTGAAACACCGCCGCCTTTGTGAACTGGCTGACATCATGTGTCACTTTAAAATGACCAAATGCACCAGAGCCCTTAGCATGCGGTTGTCGTTCTGGAATACGCTCACGATTAAAATTGGCCATTTGCTCAATTAAATATAAATCATGTAGCAAAATTGGCCCATCACGGCCAACGGTTAGCGAATGTTCATCACTGGAAACAGGCATCCCTGAATCAGTCGTTGTGCGATTGTTATCATTCCTGCTCATTTTTTTCTCCTCTCTTAAACCGTATTAAGAACACCTGAAGAACGGTGCGGCGGTGCTGAAACAAATCTGATAATTAGAATGGATAGGGTTTAGTCACCTTATACCTAGACTTTCCCCATATCAAAGATAAATAACTATTATTAAAAAACGTCACACCGGTGGTGGACTTTTAAACGAAAGTAATAACTTCTGAGCTAAAGACGGCTGAGCCTGAAACTCATGACCCGTCAATGGATAATTAAGAATATGGCTATAACCGGGAATGTGATGCTGTAACTCTTCATCCAGATTATTAAAGCCCATGGTCCAGTCATCAAACTCACGTTGCTGGATAAAACCTTCATCCAAGATGAGTATATTTTTATGACGCTTATCGCGGCAGATTTTCTCAAAGACGCGTTTCAATACCATTTCGTCGCCTTCCAAAACCTGCATAAACTCCCGGTCTTTATAAAGAAGCTGACCAGTGAGCTTATCCCTAAGATTATTTCTATGACACACCTCAAGCAAAGCTAATAGCTGAGCCTGAGAATAATCCTCTGTGGCTTTACTGACATAAGTAATGGAATACAAAGTGCCTCCTTACAGAAAGGCTTATCACCAGCAATTATTTGTTTGTCAGAAAATCACAGAGATAAGTTCAAAACGATAGTGAGGCAATATAACAACCCAGCAAAATGAATGGATTAATCTAAGTTAAAAATAGCGGTAAAAGTCAGAATGGTTTTATGAAATCGATATTGGATGGAGCCAATAGCTTTTCTAAGAATAACATGGAGGTCTGAATAGGTGTCTCAATAACTAATAAAATCCGACTTATAGCTTTTTCCTTTTATTCTAAGATGAATAGAAGACAAAACGCTTTGAGCCCAACTCCCAATTAACTAGTGAGCAAAGCTGCCACCAGCCCAAAACATGTGCCGTAATTACTAAAGCTGATTCAAAGCAAAACTGCCAAGCGTTGTGAATCCTTCTTCAAAGCTTGTTATACAATGTGCCAAAGTGACACATATATTGCTTATTTCACCTTTTAATACCATAATACTTGCGTGACATTTTGACACATTAGGAGATTACATTATGGCTACTACATTGCCTCGCATCACCGCTAGAGTAGATACCGAAACACAAGACTTACTCACAAAAGCTGCCGCGATTGCTGGCATGTCTAGCATTAACTCATTTGTTCTGAATGCAGCAATTGAAAAAGCCAAACAAGTGATCGAGCGTGAGCAATCGCTAAAACTGAGTAATGCTGACACGATGTTACTGATGGAGGCTCTAGACCGCCCACCTAGCTCGAATTCAAAACTGAAAGCTGCTTCTGAACGTTATGAAAACAAAACTCAATAATGAATACGGTACTTCTGGATAAAGCTAAACACGATAGAAACCGATTCAACTGTGGTGTAGCAGGGCTCAACAATTACTTAAAAGTAATGGCTAGTCAACAAGCAAAGAAAGACAACACCAGAACTTTCGTTTTAGAGGATGATAATGACAGTTCAGATATCATCGGCTTTTATACGCTAACAATGACACCAATTGACTTAGAGGCATTGCCCGATAAGTTACAAAAGAAACATCACTCATCTACTTCAGGAGGTCTGATTGCTCGTTTAGCCGTCGACGAGAGATACAAAGGAAAAGGCTTTGGCGAGTGGTTACTGGTAGACGCTCTTAGAAAGCTATTAGCAGCTAGTGATAGTGTGGCCTTTCCAGTCGTTATCGTTGACGCCAAAGACGGAGCAAAGCACTTCTATGAACGTTATGGCTTTCAAGCTTTTCAAGATGCTGAGCACAAACTCTTTATCACCATTGCCGATATTAGAGCGAGCTTAAGTGAGTAAAGCGCCAGCCTTGATAAACTCACCAGGATAATACTCTAAATAGTTTTAGTGATAGGAATCAATGGAGCTAAGTTCCTAACCCCATTGATTCCTATCTAATAAACTCTTTTAGTTATTCGGTTTTACTTCTTCCCATTGAGCGTTACCACCGCCCCAGTAAGCTCGGCAAGGATAGGGAGCGTTTGTGCCGTAACAGTTATTCGCTCTAAAACTACTAAAATCAAACTTATAGCCTTTTTCTTCCATACAAAGGTGAAGAGGAGCAATCTTGCTGTTAGGTAAATCTGCTCCACTCTGCACGTCTTTACCATATCCGCACTCTCTCATGTCTTTTATAGTTGTTTCCTTATCACTGCCTCGTTTATACCAAGCATCCCAGAGCGGGTCTGGAACAACCTGATATAGAGAACAGCCCGTCAAACTAAGCATAAAAAGAGTGAAAATAATTCTCGAAAAATAGGTCATCTGATACCTCCATGTATCGTGGTTTTGAAAAAGAAATTGCCTTAGCAAAGCCAGTAGTCAGATATCACAAAAATATAGCTTTGGATAAAGTTTACACTTTTCTGTATTCAAAATTCGTTCTCGGGATTGAGGCTGACATGCATCTACATAGGCCTTTTTTATGCAGTACTCACTATTAAGTCGTCTTTCCGTTTCTCGTTTAGGTACGGGTAAATCGCATGCTGGAATGGGATTACTCTCACATGGTGAAAAATCACCAAGGAAAGTGAAGCCATCATTCAACATGCAGCGTTTGATTAATAACAGTTTGCCGTTATATTCATCAGGAGTTAACGTCTTCATTAAGGCATAGTTTTTTGACATCCATATATCACTAGAGCCACATTCTAAAAGTGCCTCATCACGTTCTTGACGTGTTAAATCATCTTTTTGCCAATTGCTGGTCTTTATAATGCTTAGTTGATTTTTGTATAACTCAAGTGACGGGATATTGTATTTTCTGACATAGTCCTCATCAATCTTTGGTTGTATAAGAACATATCCACCAGCTCCGTTTTGGCATTCATTGTTTCCTTTTTTTTCACAATCTTGTTGTTGATATACAGAGCTACATGCAGTTACAAACATATAGCAGATCAGTATAACTATTAGTTTTTCTGTCATTTATTTAACACTTCCTTGTTATTACTTGCTGGTATTAAGATAAATTTAGCTTTCCCATCGGGACTATCCTGCCAATATTTCTTACTGGCACCATTAGGCTTTCCTTCCCCGTAGCTATTATGCACCGTGACATCAAAAAAGATTGATTTCAGTCCTTCAATAAAACTGGTACTACCCTCAGGAGTAGTGCCTCCAGTAGCCTCGTTACCACCAATGAAAGTACCAACAAAATCGTCTTTGTGAACTTGGGCATAAACATTACCATTTTGACCAGAATTTTTATTTAATAAATCTGCCATCTGTTGATTATTAAATGCTGAACCAACTGTATATATATCCATGTATTGAAGCATTGAACTATCGTTGGCATTTCTGCTATCTATTACCTCCAAAGCATTCCCTGTAGTCATCCCACCCCGACTATGTGCATCAATTATTAGTCCTTTATCACCGTATTTAGCCATCACCTTAATATTTTCTTTAACAGCATTAGTGAGTCCAAAACCTTCGCTTTCAAGAAATTTCTGGTAGCCGGCAACCATTAGCTCCGACAAGGCATTATTGGTTAATGGGAAATGAATCAAATAGTCTGATTGATGATTTTGTAGTGCCAGTTTTTTAGCCGCATCGACTGAATTAAACATCCCGTTATTAAAAATATGTACCTTATTATCTTTACCCGGTTTTAAATTTTGCTTTTCTTCCTCAGTTAATTTTTTCCATATCGCTTCATTATTTTCATCTTTGATCACTTCACCATTTTCATCACGCATCACTTGATAAAACTCGATCTTGGTAAGAAACATTTTTCTGAATGCTTCATCGGTAAACGCCGTCGCGGCCTCATAGAGTAATTGTTTAGAAAGTTGATCTGCTTCTGCCTCATCTTTGAGGAGTTCTATATCTGCTAGATTGAGTTTTCGATGGGTATTTTGAGTATTTCTATTGATATCGGAGATCGTTTCTTCTGCTGTTTTACCATACACCGCTAATTGTTCATCAGCATCGGTTATTGTGATCTCAGCAGGGGCGATGGCACTTAATGTTGAACTTGCATCATCCACACTGGCTTCGCCTTTATTACTTAAATTCTGAGACGCAGTTTTTAACAAGCCATATTTTCCCGAGAAGGCATCAGAACTAATATTAAAGCCTTGTTGGCTGACTTCAGCACTCATTGCGTTTTGTTTATCCGACGTATGCAAGGTGGCTGTAGTGATTTGGTTTTTATCTTCATGTGCCTGGCTATCAATAAGGGCAGCATCCAATTCGGTATGTCTGCCTACATTGATATCAAACCCCTCTTGTCCAGCCATAATGCCGGTTTGCTGATTTACACTAAGGTAATCGCTATTTGAATTTTGGACGTTGTGATAGAGATTAAATGACGAGGTAGCTGCCCCCACACCAATACCAACGCCACCACCAGAATTGGACTCTTTCCCCGTTAAATAATGACTGTCTTGCAGGCTAGACAGGGTTAAGTTATTACCCACATCGATAGAGACTTGATCGCCTTTGGCTTCTGCACCAATCAAGCTGAGATCATTACCTGTCGTCATGGATAAGTCTTTTGCAGCCGTGATATGGCTATTTTGATAAAACACACCCTCACTATTTGTTTTACCTTTTCCTTTACTCATCGCCATATCAAGACTGACGCCTGTATTCTCACCGATACCGAAAGACAGACCTATACTGGCACTACTTGATGCCATTTTGGTGTGTTGCTGTTGGGTATTTTGACTGGCTAAGATATCAATATTATTAGCAGCATTAATGGTAATATCGCCATCGGCTAAAATATCGCTACCTGTGACAACCACATCTTTATCTGTTGCTGTTAAACGCACATTTTGACCAGCCCGAATTGTGCTCGCCTGTGAGGTTTGTGATTTGGTCTCTGTCTGAGTTTTACTTTCTGACTTACCAATACTGATGCTTATTTTTAAACCTGAAGAAGATATCGCCTCATCTGCTTTGCCTTCATTAATGAGGTTTAGCGTGTTTTCCACCATCTCAGCGAGTTGCTTAGCTTGGACATAGGCTGTAATACCATTCAGAACACGGTTTTTCTTTTTATCTTCTTCTACACTCCCCAGAGCATGCTGATAAGCCTGAGTGGCAACTGAAATGGCTGGCGCTTTCAAAGATAGTGACAAACCGCTTTGTGAAAATTCGGTTACCTGCTTCGTCTCGCTCTTATCATAAAGGCTCGTAATATTGATATCTTTTGCTTTAACGTCGATATCACCTTTTACTGAAATCAGATCACTGTTTTTCTGATGAAAGGCTTCCCCAGCGACCACTGAAATATCCCCATTGAGTGCACCTATCGTCGATTTATTGTGAATCAGCTGCATGATCTCAGTTTGCATATTCATTGCTCGGGTGCCAATGCTGATACCAACACCGCCTGTACCTGAAAGTCCTGATTTTTTCTCTTTTATATAATGAGACTCAGTAAAAGACTGCTCTGCAGCCGTGATATTAATATCTTTCGTCGCATTTAATTGAATGCTCTCATCTGCCAGAATCTGGCTGCCTTTCACATTAATATCGGTAGCAGAATCAATTGAAATATTTTTAGCTGTTACTGATGATGCCACCGACGTTTGCTGGCTGAACATATCTCTTTGCTCTTTTTTTCGTGAGCTAAATCCGCTTGAACGTTTCGTATAGGTGGCAATATCTGATTGATAAGTCGCTTCACCATTTTCAATATTGATATGTCTGGCTGTCAGGTCTAGATGACCTTGTTGTAAGTTAATGTCGGCAGCTGTTAATTGAAGTGTATTACCAGCCTTCAAGCTGACATCACCGTTTGTCTTAATGGATGTGCCGCTGTCTTTTTGCTCATTCATCTTATTGAAATCACGAGCATTCAATATACTCAGGTTTGTTTCAGACTCTTTGACCATACCCAGTGTTAAATTTTGTCCAGCAGATATTTGCGTTTGGCTTTGTTCTCCTGACACATTGATATTCGCTGCATTAAGTGCAACATCACGCTCGGCATCAACTATTAATTTACCTGTTCTATCAGTCACATAGAGATTGGCGTATCGCTTAATATTATCGCGCTTGAAGTAACTATTAGCTTGATTCTGCTCGCTATGCGACATTGAGCTGCTTATGTTTATATCGTTATCAGCAGAGAGCGAAAGTGACTTATTGGCGGATAATGTGCCACCCTCTATTGAAATATCTGTCGCATTTACTGCAATAGATTGACTTTGAATATCACCGCCAGACTGTTGATAATATTCACTGTTCATCGAAACGGTATTTTTGCCTCTGATACTGGCAGCGTTAAATGTCTGCCCGTCGATCTCAAAGTTCACTTCATTACCAGCAAGTAAGCCTGTTTCTGGTATCAAGTCATCTTTTTCGGGTTTGATATATACCTTTGGAATCAGTGCGGTAATAAGCTCACCATTGTCCAATGTCACCTCTGTATTAACTAACCAAACGATATCAGTCGTTAATTGAGCGATTTGTTCAGCGCTGAGGGCAATACCTGGCGTTAACTGAAGTGTTTCTGCCATAGTCACACCCGCATCCATCAATCCCATAAACTGTGTTTGCTGGTCATTGTATTCACTCAGATACAGATGCCCGGTTAACTGGGCAATTTGGTCAGTGACTAATCGTTGCTCAATAAAACCGTCACCGAGTCGTTTCATAACCGTAGTGGGATCAAAAGCGAGTTGTTGCAACATATAGTCAGAACTCAACCAATCGCTGTAATCTAAAAACTGTGGATCGGTTTCAATATAAAATTGAGTCGGATTGTCCACTAGTTTAAACATAGCGCTGTTAATGATTGGCAGCGTCATAGTCTGAATGTTAGACAGATTTTGGATATCAGCATGACTATCCTCCAGTAGACTGATGCCTAAATTAAACTCTGTGTTTTTAGCTGCCGGACTGTAAGGTGCTATACCACCAAAATCGAGTTCTTCATCATTGCCATCCCAGTCTCTGAACTGGCGTGTACCGTTATAACTGACTCTTTTTTGTCCAGGTGTAGCTATGTTTTGCAAGCTTCCACCTGTCACAGTCAGCGTTTGTCCTGCCACAATTTGGCTATCGCTATTAAGCACATCACCTGTTATCTGAATATTCCCTGCCGCCATGATTTTTGCCGGGGAAGAACTGACAATGTGAGTACTTTGTGTTTTAGCCGTGTAGTCGTAATAGGTATAGTCTTCGAAGTAGCGAATGATATTGCCGTTCTCATTGGTGAAAGGCTGTTTTTCTACGTTATGGTTATTGATTAAGGGAAAACGGCTAACATCATATTTATGTGCCCATCCCTCAGGCTGTACTTCAATGATTCGCTCAACACTATCGGTTACCCATTCCGTGATCATCTCGGCATTAAGATTTTGAAGTTCATCAGCGTGTATCGATATATCACCTGAAGCTTCGATCCGGCCGCCTGAATTAATAACCTGCCTAGCTGATGTCAAAGCATCCCCGGAATAGCCTCCAGCAATATCTATATTGCCCTGGCTGAGAATCTCAGCATTCTGATCATTGAATACGGTTTCAGTCGATATCGACAAATTTTCTCTGGCCGCAATAACGGAATAATTATTGAGCGTTGTCGTGTTGAAGGTGGTGTTATCACCATAAATACGTGCACCTGGCTGATTGTTTAATCTCTCCGCATCGATAAGCAGCTGATTGACATTAATTAACCCCTTATTTTCTATCGTTGAATCAGCCAGTATGTGTAAATCATCAGAGACAATTTCACCAGAATCCATATTGTGAAGTTCAAGCGTTTCGATAGCACTCGCTGCTTCAGCTCTAATGGTTCCTGTATTTATCAGGCGGCCATCCGTTGTCAGTGTCAGACTCTGCTTAGCTTTTATCTCTCCAGATTGTTTAACACCGACGCCTTCTTCCGTGCCGATTAAACGAATTTTACCTGCATACATGCCGCCAATCTCACTGACATCCAAACTAAAGCTGGGTTGGTCAACATCCGTATCCAGTTTAGCTATGATGTCGTTGGTGGCACTAACACGGTTTTTTCCCGTAGTGACAGTGAGATTGTTTGCCCAAATATCGGCATTGACTAACACGGCTCTTGCCATCAGATCCGTATAGGCTGTAGCGCTATCATCCAAACCGGCCCCCTGAATACTGATGTTGCCTCTTTCCACCAAAAAACCGCTTAACTGGCCATTATTCATCAGAGCTCGACCGGTGGTTAATGTGCTTCTGTCGGCATTAATAAAACCACAACCATCGCAGCTGATACCAGCAGGATTAGCAATCACAAGCTGTGCCTTGCTTCCAGCAATTTCCATTGGTCCGTTCAGATAACTGGGATGTTGTGAATTCACTTCATTAAGAATAATTCGGGCTGTGCCACCTGCAAGCAAACTGTTTCCTTGCACCCATCCTGCTAATTGTGTCTGTACATTATTGGCACTGTTATTAAGAATCACACCGTTTTTGTCCACATCAAACTGGCTGTATTTATTTCTGGATACCCCAGCCGAACTCGGTGTCTGAATATTCACTTGTGGCAAACCATTTGCTGTTTGCGTAATGATGGCCTGTTGACTAGCCGGCGCAGATGGGTCAACAGCAATGCCAGCAGCTAATAAATTGTCCTGATAAAGTGATGCGCCACACAGTGCCACCGAAATCAAAATGCTTAAATATTTTCTGTTGAAACGATCTTCCATGATCATATCTCCTGAATCCGTTCAGTATTGATAGGTCAAATTAAATCCAAGATGCCGTCCATCCTCAAAGCCATCGGGTTTTGATAATGATTTCCCCGCAAACACATCATAAAAAAGGCCGTGCCACTGACCTCTTAAGCCAATCACAGCGCCAGCTAAAGTCTGTCCCAATAAATACTTCGCCGATTGACCACTGACATGACCAAAATCTATTCCCATATAAATTTGTTGTTGGTTTTGCAAAGGGAAACTAATCGTATTGCGGCTAAGCCAACCGTGCTCGGCAGATAAAGACTGTTCACCATCAAATCCCCTGACGGTATATCGCCCACCAATCGAGAATCTGTCCTGAGGAACCAATGGCGTTTTATTCCACTGCGCCCGCCACTCTGACTGCAACTGAATCTGATAGTCAGTGATCTGAACGGGCATGAACCAATTCAAATAAGCATTAAAAATTTTTGGTCTGGAAGTGCCCTCACCAAAGGCTTCCTCTGGTGCAGAAATGGCATCAAATGCACCTGTTCCCCGCTGATATGAAACACCCGCATCTATGGTTGCTGTGCCGATATAACGACGGTAATCAACACCGGCAATCCAGCCAGCACTTTTTCTGCGTTGAACCTCAATTTCGGTATCATCAATAAAGTTATGTGAACGTCGATGATAGCCAGTCAATGAAGTGGTTAATTTCGAAAACTGATCGCGATATAAAACCCGACTCATGGCAAGCTCTTGCCTTTCACTCTTACCCTGATAAACATAGGTCTGGTTGAGTCCGGCCACACGCTGGTCATATTCATATTCACTATTTGTAAATGAGAATAACCAGTAGCCGACAGGAATAGAAATATGGGCCGTTTCCCCATGGCTGCCGCCGACATTCTCCTTACCGCCAAAATCCTTGTTTTTACTCATATAAATAAGGTCATTAAGTCCCAAAATATTATCCAGAGACAAAGTAGCCGAACCTTGATAACGCCCTGTCGACTCATAACCACTATCATCAAATGCCAGAGTCAACCTGAAAGGCTTCGACTGTTGGTAATCCAATAAAAGCTGGCTATCCCCCGGTTGACTGTTTTCCGTATCATCAGGTTTGATATCAATATTGGTATCCACAGTTGGAATACGTTTCATATTTTCCATCGCTTGCTCGAGATCTCTCACATTGAGCAAATCACCTTCACCACTCGGTAAAGCTGACCATAGTGTTAACCTTGACACCGAATTATCAGTATCGACAATGCTAATTCGCCCGGGTATCAGGCTATAGCTTAATTCCCCAGAATTTAAATCTTGAGGTTCTATCAGCACGCGAGTCGTAATAAAGCCTTTCTTTATGATGCTGTTTTGAAGCACAGACTGAATCTGGTTGATAGCATTAATACCAAGACATTGGCCTAGTAAATCAGGATGTTGATGAAGCGTTTCTGAAATAGCGAAATGAAACCTAGCTGATTCATCACCCTCTAATGAAATCTGCTCAATGACAAAACATGGTTTCTCATCAAACGGGATAATATTGGCCTCGATTGGCTTGTCACTTTCTAATCTGACGTCCGGCTCATATTCCTGTTGTTTGCGTAGCGCATCTAACTGCTCTTGTCGACGCTGATCTTTGAGAGCATCAATTTCAGGCAATGTTTCAGAAACAACGGGAAAACTCAAAAACCACAAACACAGAAAAAAGCAGCATATGGCTATATGCCGTAAAGATTTTAATACTCGCATCGCGATTAAACGCGATGAATAGCAAATTGATAATTAAAGGTGAATTGATTCATTCTGACTGTCCTCCATGACGGTTTAGAAATGTTTTTTTGCGTGCATCCATGCACAGCGTGATCAATTTAATCAAATCAAAAAAATGATTTCTACTGCATAAGAGGACAAATATTGCAGTTTTGTGACACCACTCACAAGGATGGTTCTTTCCAGTAGTATTTTTGATCAGCTCGAAATAGCTTACTTTTCGTTATTCGACCACGGTTTGGTAAGGCTACTCTTATAAGTTTTGCCCCTGACCCAAAACATATTAGTTTACCAAAATCGTGGGCTATAAAGCATTATCGCAGTTCGAGATCCATTAAAGTCCCATCATCTGGTTTGGTTGTAACACCAGCCCGTACTCCAGATGCATTAGTAACAGCTTTAAATTTGAATACCTTGATAAAGGCGCCGACAACTAGACCCACTTCTAACTGACCAAGAAATTGACCCGGGCATACACGAGCTCCTAAACCAAACCCAAAATGGGTTAAATTTTTACGCGTTATGCCTCGACGCGTAAGCTCATCCCAGCGTAAAGGTGAAAACGTGTCTGCCGGATATCCAGAAATCTCCTTGCCCCAAAAAGCTTCGTTGCGGTTTGCATTCCAAATATCCAGTCGGATGGTGGTATTTTTGGGAATCATTATTTTTCTTGTATCGTCTAATTTGAGCCACGTATCGGCCGTGGCTTTCCGGGGAAAGAAATAAAGTGAGGGGGTTAAACGTAAGGTTTCATTCAAACACTGATTAAGTAATTTTGCTTCGGTTAAGCTTTCGGGGTCGTAAACATCAATGTCTTTTACTTCGCTATATATCTGCTCTTGCAACTCAGGTTGTCGTGACAAATGAGATAAGGTCCAAGTCGCAAACGAGGAGGTCGCTTCTAAAGCCCCGGCTAAAAATACTCTGATATTACTCCGCAATGCCTCTTCATCTTCAACTTTATCAATGAAGTTTTTCCAATGTCCTGACTTTTCACCTCTGCCAGAAAGTGCAATATCAGTTAAGTCCTCAAGGGCCTCCCGCCAACGCTTTACATCAGTTCCTTTACCCGAAATAAATTGATGAATAGCCGAAAGGTTAGGCGCCACGGTATTGGTAATCATGTAATCAATTAACGAAAGTAACGCAGGTACATAACGTTCGCGTAACTCCTTATACTCAACCGAACCACCAAAGAAATTATTCACTAACATTTCCAGCATAATAGGTTGAATTTCGTTCTCAATTTCGACACGAGAAATGTTTTTCTTACTCACCTTCTGCGCATCACGTAAAACGATTAATCGTTTCTCTATCGTTTTACGAAAGGTTTTCTCAAACTCATGAAACTCTTCAGGTTGGAACAGAGAGCCTTTTCCAAAAGGTCCCGCTGACATCTGTTTTTGTTTTCGCCATACTTTGCCGTTTGCATACAATAGAGAATTAACCCCGGTTACACGGGCAATTCCAGTCATTGGTGTCGTATCACGATCAAATTGCCCAGGCTTATCGCCTGTAGCAAGTAGAATAGCTCTAATGACGGCTGGATCACGGGTAATGAAAACCGGCGGCATACCCATCACATATAAATAGCGGTTATCACGCTCAAATAAATCAGATGATTTAGCGTTTGTATAAAAAGCATCGAAGAGTGCCAAAGGCGTTTTGTAGTTTAAAAGATGAGGAAAAGGGAGACATGGCCGCCCTCTCTCAAATAGATATACACGCGAAGGTAAAACATCACCTTTAAATGGATTAATATCCATAATTTGCTGCCAGATATTTTTTAATAAACGCATTTAAGTACCTTGATGAAAATGCAATGGGGTCTACTCAGAATTGCAATGTTAGTATGGAAAAATTTAAGAACCAATACGGTCAGCGTGTTTGATTTTTATAGGATAAATTTTTACTTCAAACCGCTCGGAGAAATCTTTGAACTTAACTAAATAGGCTGTGTAATGTTCATCAGAAAAGAAAATAGCTTGACTGTTATTGCCGCGTTGAATGAGATGTTGTGAACAATCTTTTATGAATAATCTTGGTAATCTGGTCATGAGCAATCCTTGCTTAAATGACTTTTAAAATTAATTTAATCTATATGTATAAAATCAAACGATATGACGCTATTGATTCCTTATCTACGTTGATTCTAATGGATTAAGACTTTTTCTTTAAACTCTCTCTTAGCATACACAACACACTTAACTCTTCTTCCGACAAATTTTGATTGTCTTTTATTAAGTGTTTCACTTGATCTAAGAAATAATGTGCTGTTTTACCCTCAATGTAATTATCAATGACTCTGGGATCAATATAAGCACTTTTTGCAACAGCGGGAGTATTACCCAACTGCTCAGAAACACTAACGACCACTGATTTGATATTCTTATCAAGCGATGCTTGGTCTTCTTTGCTGACTGTGCCGAGCTCATCGAAGGCCAATGCAGCGATCATAGTGCCCGCCCATGTCCTGAAATCTTTCGCTGAAAAATCCTCCCCCATACACTCATGAATGAAATCGTTAAGCTCACTGGCTTCAACTTCTTTTTTATTGTTATTTTCATCATAGTATTTAAACAGGCGATAACCAGGAATATCATCTAAGTTTTTAATAGCATTGGCTAACTTTTTATCTTCGACATGACGTTCCTGTTCCTGACCAGACTTACCCAGATACGAAAATATAATTTCGTCGTCATTAATTTCTACATGCTTTTTTCGTAGCGTGGTTAAACCATACGTATTGTTTTCTTCAGTATATCTAGGGCTACCAGGTCGAAAATACGCTTGGTCCATTAGACGTAGCATGGTGGATAATACTTTTTCTCTCGACATCTTACGTTGTCGTAAATGTTGGCCTGTGACACGCCGCATATGCTCTAATTGCTCAGCAAAACGAATGATACGGTCAAATTTTTCTTGGTTATGTTTTTCTTGAATATCAGGATTGTAAATATATTGTTTTCTATTTTTAGCATCCCTTCCAGTCGCTAAGATATCGGCTTTTTTATCCTCTGATATTTCAACATCAGTCCATGCAGGTGGTATTACCAAGCTGGTGAACCACTCTCTTATGGATTTATCTTTTACCGTTTTATTCTGTTCATCAATGTAGGTAAAACCCGTGCCATGTTTTCTTCTATAGTACATATCAGTTAATTTCAATCAAATAGTCAGGGGATAACCGTCTTTCACAAAGTCGAACAATGCCATTAATTCAAACGCATTCTTTCGACTTCAGGTATTTAGGTCAGTGTAAGAATAGCTTACTTCCGCTATTCAGCCTCGTTTAGTAAGGCTCATCTTAATAGTTTTTAACCTGACCCCACATAACCTTGAGCAATCCTGGCTTAAATAACTTTTTAATTTAATCTATATGGATAAAATCAAACGATTGACCCTATTGATTTTTTCATGTCTAACGCAGCCATAAGCGGAAGCTTTGGAGTTGATCGTTTTGTGGCAGCGTAGCGTTAAGCCACAGAGCCAGCGACAGCTGTCTGATTGATGGCCTTGTTATGTTTAAGCCAATGAGCCACAATGTGTACGATATCAACCAAAAATACACACAGGTGCAGTATGCGAACTAACATTGTTATAGACGATAAACTTATGGCTGACGCACTAAAGGCCACCGGCCTACATACCAAGAAAGAAGCCGTTGAAGAGGGATTGAAAGCTCTGATAAAGCTAAGAAAACAATCCAGCATTCGTAGCCTGAGAGGCAAACTTAACTGGGACGGTGATTTGGATGCCATGAGATCCACCAAATGATTATAGTCGACACTAGTGTTTGGATAGACTTCTTCAAAGGTCTAGACACACCAGAAACTTTGGCTTTGGATAGCGCCTTGGGTGACGAAGACGTAGCCATAGGCGACCTCATACTGCTAGAAATACTACAAGGCTTTAGAACAGACAAGGATTATAAAATAGCGAAGGATCACCTTAAGGCCTTGCATCAATTTAATATGCTTACTCCTGAGCTAGCCATCAAAGCCGCGGACAATTACCGCAAGCTAAGGAAACAAGGAATTACAATAAGAAAAACAGCTGACGTAATCATTGCCACATTCTGCATTGAAAATAGGATCCCTCTCTTATATACAGATAAAGACTTTATCCCCTTTACTAAACACCTAAAACTGCGCTCAGTTACAGAAAAAACATAACGCTGCATTAAGGTGTGAGCGGCGGTTGGCTATACTTGAGCGAAGCGAAACTGCCAAGCGTTGCGAATCACTCTTAAATGCTTTGTTAAGTGTCTGTTTGCACCAATGGACCAACCAAAGCTGCCCCATTAGGTAAAAGAACGCTGTCATAAACAAAGACAAAGCCATCATATTTGTCTGCTATCTGAAACAGGCTTTGCCAGATCTTGTGGTTATCTTCAAAGTCAGTATCAGAAACTAGTCCAAGCACAACTTTTGTATGACTAATTGCGTAACTAGTATCCTCTTTTCTATCGTCGCTGTTGTTCAAAGAAGCGATATACCCAAGAAAACCATCAAGATGATTAGGAATTTCTGAAGATTCCATAATATTGAATCGAACAACATCCTCGCCTAACTTGACATCATAGTACGTTGGCTTTCTAAATATACCTTTGTCACTTGTCACATCATCAAACACATCTTTTAGATCAACATTATCTCGTTGGATGTATATTGCTCCATTTGCTGCCATCATTTCCTCTTTTGACACTTAACAGTGTCTTTTATGAAGCCTGTGGCTTCATAATAAATATTAAAGAAGCCGCTTCATAATTCGTCTTTATATTTTCCAAGCATCTGTTTATTAATAAAAACGTGATTAATTTTTTTGGGAAATAGAGCCAAAGATATGAGTTGGGGTGGAAAAATCGAGCCAACTTGTTAGCATTCATGAAACCTTCCATTTTTTCTGAACCTGATTTAACTCTGATCTATTTTTTGTTCTCTGGCAATAATTTAAATGCTACTTTTTTCAATCTTCGATTGTGTCCAATCCAATGTCAGACACTATCATTGAAACAGGGCTTTAAATAACCTTTAATTCTTAGCAACTACTTTTTCAGATACCGCGCCACATCCACTTCATCAATCTGTTCAGGTGCCAGGAAATTTTCGGCATAAACTTTGTACGTTTCGGTGGTCAAAAATAATTCGAAGACATCTGCATCGATATGTTCTTCGGCTACCATTTTGGCCATAATATTAATGGCTTCACTGACTGTTTTGGCTTTTTTATAGGGTCTGTCTGCGGCAGTGAGTGCTTCAAAAATATCGGCTAATACCATGATGCGTTCTGGTATAGAAAGTTGGTCTTTTGTGAGTTTTCTGGGGTAGCCAGTGCCGTCCATTTTTTCATGATGGGTGGAGGCATAACGAGGCACACGGGCTAGTTCTTTGGGGAAGGGTAACGCATCCAGCATACGAATGGTGCTGATGATATGTTCGTTAATTTTAAAACGATCTTCGGCGGTTAGCGTGCCCCGCTCGACCTTGAGGTTATAGAGCTCACCTTGATTGTACAGATACTCAGGGACCGTCATTTTTATGTCCAGATGAGGCTCATAACTTGTGCCACTCTTACGGGAAATAATATGTTCTGGCTTGTCTGACAATAGCTGTTCTTCACATGGCAGACTTTCTTCTTCCGACGATATCCGTTCCTGATCGGCAGGTGATAAGCCGAGTCGGTTACTGAAATGCCGAAGCCATGTGGTTTGAGCAATAAAGTCGAGCCGTATTTTTTTGTCTTCACTCAGTACTTCACCACCGACATTCATTTCGGCAACAAAGGCAAAGTATTCCTTAAGCTGCCGATGGGTTTGTTCAAGCTCGGCCTGATGTTGCACTTCGTTTTCAGGTGATTGTGTCATTTTCTGCCAATAGATGATTTCAGCATCACGCCATAAGACTTCAAAACGGGTACGTATTTCATGAATACGGTTGTAGATGGTTTCGAGTTTGCTGCCTTTATCAACAATGTGTTCGGGTGTGGTTATTTTGCCGCAATCATGTAGCCAGGCAGCGACTTTGAATTCACGCCATTATTCCTTAGAGTGGAAACGAAATTCACGGAAAGCTGGTGCCAGAGAGGTTTCAGCCTGCTCTGCCAACATGAAAGCTAATTCAGGAACACGTTCACAATGGCTGGCCGTGTAATGTGACTTGTCATCGATGGCTTGAGCAATTAACTGAATAAAGGAATCCATCAACCGATCCTGATTTGCTTCATGCTGACGAATGGCTGCCAACATATCTTCCATAGAATGCCCAAGCTCATCGATTTCACGAATAAAGCTATCTGGAATATCCAGTTTATCGAATTGGCGTTCGCGGATTTTCTGATTTTCTTCTGCTAACTTTTTAATCGGTGCCACAATCGGTGAGGCAAATAACCAGGGTGCAGGTAATAACAGCAACAGCACACCAATCGACATCCATAAAGACCATGTCACTTTTTCTTGTGCACCGCTCAATACAGCTTTAACTGGAATCACGATCCCAAGGTAGTCTTTCCTGGCGCCATAACTGCCAAATGGCGAGACATACACATAAAGATCCTGACCGTTTAGAGTGGTTTGTTTTAACTGACGTTGATCGCTTTGTTGAAATGCGTAATCCAATAGAGGTGAGTAAGGTACGCTTAATAAACCCTGCTGTTTACTGAGAAACCATTTATGTGCCAACGCTATTTTTTGCTCATCTGACACATGAGCTATGGCTTTATTAAAAATACTTAATAAGCCCTGATTTTTATCTGAAACCAATATTTTTAATGCACCGGGGAAAGGTGTCGGCGAGAAATCAATATCATCATGGTATTGCACGTCATTATAGAAAAACCGTTCTCCCACATAATGTAGAATCTCAGCTACATCAAGGCCAGCAAAGGCTTCGCCATCACTTACTGCTTCAAACACCGCCCGGGTTGATGGGACTTTTTTAATCGTTATTTCAGGGAAAGCCTGTTCGACGACCTGAATGATTGACCAGCCCTCAGGTATAGCAACGGTTTTACCATTTAGCTGTTGAATATGGGTAATGGGCACATTGCCACTTTTTGTCACCAATGAATAAGGTAAATTTACAAAAGGATCGGTAAAGCGACCAGAATAGAGTGACTGACCGGTATCAAATACCGACTGCAAAATATCAATCTGACCAGCTTCATACTGTGCAACCAGCTCACTCCATGAATAGCCATTGATATAGTCAAACTTTAATCCTGTCATATCAGCGATGATGGAAAGATAATCAATGCTGTAACCTTTTGGTTGCCCAGAGCTGGAGAAATCAATGGGGGCCCAGTCTCGTTCATTCGAAACGGTTAAACGTTTCGATTCAGCAATCAGCGCTTTTTCTTCTTCTGTTAAATCAAGCGGTGTACGTGTTTCTGGAATCAAAATGGCTTCATTACTGGGCAAGTTAGAAGCTAATAACTCGCCCGTTGAACGGTATAAAAATACCTGACCATAATCACTGAGTTCATGCTGACTTAGATAATCAGACATGGAACTCAAAGCAATATCAACCGCTATCACTGCACCACTATCAAGCTGCTTGGAATAGGTCTGGCCGGGTGCTTGGATATTGTGGAATAAATACGGGTCCGTTTTTCTTATCGTTTCTTTATCGGCGTTCACGAACCAGGGTCGGATGGTAGATAAATAATTACTCGGTTCGCTGCGTTTAAACCTGAGCTGAAAGTCGCTGGAATAATATTCAAACGTTCGGCTACGCTGAGCTTCGTCACCACGTATTGTCACCACCACCCAACGATCTTCAGGATCTGCATTGAGCTGCTTACGAACATCATCACCACTGTTCAGGTTAATGACTTCATAAAAATCACCATTCGGTAAACCAACATAAATCGCATACAACATGTCGCGATTCAACATCAGGGAGGAAAAAATGCCTCTGGCATCCTTAGTAACGTTATTGCCATTCACCAAGCCAGGATAACTGGCAAGAATTCGTGTGGTTTCGACTGCCTGGCTGTCAATCGTGTTGAGTAGCTGGCTGGTCTTATCTGCCAGATTATTGAATCGTTCTGTGGCATTTTCCGTGGCCATCTGCTGCATGAAAAAATATTGCAAAAGCAAAGCCGCAGAGGCTGTGAGCACGGTAGCAATGATAAAGGTCATCACCACGGTGATGCGTATCGTCAGTTTAAACCGACGGGGGTGTTGTCTGTGTTCTGCCATTCGCAGTGTCCGTATCGCTAAATGCTACATCACATCAAATTACCCGTAATTGTTGTCATGCGGGTAGGTCCAGGATTTGACTATACACCTTAAGTTATCGGTTAAAACACAGATTCATGAGAAATATGTGATGGGCGCCATATTCCCTTAGCAAAATTTATTTGCCTAAATAGGTTTTCATCCATATTTTTTGTTAAAACAAACAAGTGTTCAGGACTGGTTAAGCTCACACCATTCACTATACTAAGACCCTGTTGACCTCATAGCAGATAGAAAAATAAAAAGGACACCGCATGAAATGGGCTAAGTTAGGCTTACTGAGTATCTGCCTTATAGGGATTATTGTTGGACTTGGCCTGTGGTGGCAGCACCAAAAAACCTATCCTTCTACCGACGATGCCTATGTCGAAGCGAATATATTAACCGTATCATCACAAGAGTCTGGTCGGGTAACTGAGCTTAATGCTACTGAAAATGCTTATGTTAAAGCCGGTGATGTGCTTCTTAAAATTGATGACAGTGATTTACAAAGTGCTGTTGATGAGGCCACCTCAGAGCTAGAAAAAACGATTCAAAAACACATGATGGCCGGTTCAGATGTCAGCGAAGCTATCGCCAATCTCAATGCTGTACAGGCCACATTACGCGATGCAGAACTCGAATTTGAACGTCAGCAAACCTTGTATGAACGCCGGATTATTTCTAAATCCACCTTAGATAAAACCCAAGCTAATCTCGATAAAATCAAAGCCGACAGAGACAGTGCCAGAGCAGCCTTAAATACTGCTCAGACTCAGCTTGGCGGGAAAACCGATGAAGACCCGGCCGTGCGTGCTGCTCGTGCCACATTAAAACGTGCCCAGATAGCACTCAGTCATGCCGTCATCTATGCCCCGGCTGACGGCTGGATTGCTAACCTGACTCTGCGCCCGGGTGATGTTATTACAGCAGGTCAGTCATTATTTTCCCTTGTTGAAAAAAATGATTGGTGGGTCACTGCCAATTTTAAAGAAACCGCCCTCTCTCGTATTCAGCCAGGTCAGCCCGCCAGCATTGAAGTTGATATGTACCCTGATCTGAAATTAAGCGGCAAAGTCGCCAGTTTGGGCATGGGCTCAGGGGCTATTTTTTCTCTGCTTCCTCCTGAAAATGCCACCGGAAACTGGGTGCATGTAACTCAGCGCTTTCCAGTACGGATTCATTTAGACTATCAGCCTTCGCCAGACCAGCAACAACGTTTGCGAGCCGGCGCCAGTGTCACGGCTACAGTGGATACCACGAATTTAGATACAGCCAATGACTGAGGCAGAAAAACAGCCTGTTCAATGGTTAATCGTATTTGCGGTGGTGCTCACGGCCGTACTTGAAGTATTGGATACCACCATCGTCAATGTGGCTTTACCTCATATCAAAGCTGCATTTGGCATTACCAGCGATCAAACGGTCTGGATTGTCACCAGTTACATTGTCGCTTCCATTGCTGTCATGCCTCTGACGGGCTTGCTCTCACGTAAATTTGGTCGCCGTCGTTTAATTATCACCGCCATTGTTGGCTTTGCATTTTTCTCAGCATTGGGAGGCATGGCTCAAAACTTCGAAATGCTGGTATTTTTTCGCTTAGGCCAGGGCTTTTTTGGGGCTTTTTTGATCCCGCTTTCTCAAGCAATTCTGTTTACCAGCTTTCCAAGAGAAAAGCGTGGACAGGCGATGGCGATATTTGGCTTAGGTGTGATTGTTGCCCCCGTACTTGGCCCCACTCTCGGTGCAATCTTAACTGAACATTTTTCCTGGCGTGCGGTGTTTTACGTCAATATGCCTATCGCCTTTATCGCTTTGCTAATGGTCAGTGGCGAACTTGAAAAAGAAGAGACGCAGCATGTCGATATCGACTGGGTGGGGCTATTACTCATGGTTACCGCTATTGGTGCGTTACAAATGACGCTGGATTTAGGGGAAAGTCATGACTGGTTTGATTCTCACCTGATTCAAATCACAGCGATCACCTCGGCCGTTACCGGACTTATTTTCTTCACTCGTGGCATAGGCCGTAAGCTCAATATCATCGACTTCTCCTTACTGAAGGACAGAAGCTTTGCGGCGGGTAATGTCGCCATTGTCGGCTTTGGTGTATCGATGTTTGGCGCGATAGCTATTTTGCCGTTATTTGTACAAGGCTTGTTAGATTATCCGGTATTGGAATCAGGTGAGCTGTTTATTCCACGAGGCATCGCTGCTGGTTTTTCCATGGTGGTGACCGGCTCGTTTCTGGTGAATCGCTTTGATCCACGCATGTTATTAGCCATCGGATTAATTCTCACAGGCAGTGGCAACTTCATGCTAGCCAATCTGAATCTGGAGGTCAGTTTCTGGCAACTATCATGGCCAGGAGTGGTATCAGGTTTAGGCATGGGACTGTTTTTTGTGCCCATGTCGACACTGGCTTTTCAGAATATTTCTAGAGAAAAACAAGATGAAGCCTCCGGTATTTACAGTGTGATGCGGTCACTGGGCTCATCCGTCGGTATTGCCATTATTGGCTGGCAATTGGCGCGAAGAACGAATCTTCACTACGCCATTCTCACTGAACAAATTACGCCTTTCAATCCTGCGGTTAGCACCTACTTAGCGCCTCTGGGGCTCTCCCCGACGACTGGACAAGGGGCAAAAGTATTAGCCAATGAAGTGTTAGCTCAAGCGTCAATGTTAGCGTTTCAGGATGCCTTTATTTTGTCCGGACTCGCGGCCTTTGCCATGTTGCCGATGGTGTTATTAATTCAAAAACCACAGAAGTCAGAGATTAAAGCACCTGCCAGCGTGCATTAATCTCAGCACAAAAGTCTTGTTATAAAAAATCCCGGGCCAGCATGCTGACCCGGGATTCATTAAACCTGAGTAATAGCGAAAGTTATTTATGAAATGAATAAAGACTTGGCATTTACAAATTCTTTCATACCAAAGCCACCGTGCTCACGGCCATAACCACTTTCTTTAACTCCACCAAAGGGCATATTGGCTTGAGGACCGGCGTAACCATTAATGTTAACCATGCCCGTGTCGAGTTCTTCCCGAGCAATTCGAGTAGCACGTTTCTCATCCTTAGAGAATATGCCACCGCCAAGACCATATCGATGCGAATTGGCAAGCTCAATGGCTTCAGCTTCATCCGCCACTTTGAATAATGAAGCCACCGGACCAAATAACTCGTCCTCATAAGCTGGCGTACCGGGCTGGATATTTTCCAACACTGTGGCGGGGTAATAGGCCCCTTTCTGCTCTGGTATTTCACCACCACATAAACAGCTGGCCCCTTTCATTACAGATTGCTGAACCTGTTGATGCAGTTTGTCACGGAGATCGACACGAGCCAGAGGGCCCATATCATTCTGACTGTCGGTGGGATCACCGAAAGTCACCTGCTTCATCGCAGCAACATATTTATCTCTGAATTCTTCATAGACAGGCGCTTCAATAATAAAACGTTTAGCCGCAATACAGGTTTGGCCACTATTCATCACCCGCCCCTGCACACAGGTTTTCACCGCCAGATCGATATCGGCATCGCGAAGAACGAGATAGGCATCACTACCACCCAATTCGAGTACATTTTTCTTCAGATGTTCGGCTGAAATTTTAGCAATCAATCGACCAATGCTGGCACTACCGGTAAACGTCACCCCACGGATATGTTGGTGAGCAATCAGTTCATCTGCTGTCTCACCATCGACAAATAGACAGCTAAATACGCCTTTAGGCAAACCGGCTTCTTCATAAATTTTTTGAATAGCTTCTGCTGTTTCAAAACAGGACTCATCATGTTTAAACACCGTCGTGTTACCCGCCATGATGACAGCAATGCTGTAGCGGATGCATTGATAAAGTGGGAAATTCCAGGGCTGCATACCTAAAATCACACCTTCAGGCTGATAAGTAATAATGCCTTTTTTACCACCTGAAATTCCACGCTCTTCATCGGCTAATGCATCAATGCCATGCTCAGCCGTATATTCACAAATAGCAGCGCACTGCTCGGCTTCACCTTCACCTAAAGCTAAGGTTTTTCCCATTTGTTTTGCCATCATTTGAGCTAAATTGGCTTTGTCTCGACGCAGTAATTCAGCAATTTTTTTGATGATGGTGGCGCGATGTTCCAGTGAGGTCTTTCTCCATTCCTGAAAAGCTTGGTGAGAATCATCAATTAAGGCTTCTGCTTCCTGCTTTGTGTGCAGGTAGTAAGTTTTATACACCTCTTCTGTAGCCGGGTTATAGGTATCAATCGTCTGACGAGAAATAGTGGTAGTTTTCAATTCTGCTTGTGTCATGTTTTATCCTCTTTAATAGTAAGAAAAATAACGCTTTTTGCAGATTGAAAATTAACGAGCATCCTCCATGAAGGGATAATCGGTGTATCCCTCAGCGCCACCGCCATAAAAGGTATTTTGATCGGGTGTGTTGAGTGCTGCACCGGCTTTCAGGCGTTCCATTAGATCCGGATTGGCAATGTATTGACGGCCAAAGGCTACTGCGTCAGCACGTTGGCTTTTCACTGCATCTTGGGCCGTGAGGAGATTGTAGTCGCCATTGGCAATGTAAAAGCCCTGCCATTGCTGGATAAGTTGCTCAACAATGTGTAGATCTTTATTGCTGACATCAATGCCTGGAAAGCGTTCAACGATATGAACATAGGCCAGTTTGTGATGGTTTAGGTGATTGATAAGTGCAGTGTAGGTTGTCAGCGGATCGCTATCACTAACATCATTAAAGGTACCGGTTGGAGATAGTCGTATACCTACCCGGCCAGCATCCATCACCTCAAGCACGGCTTCGACCACTTCATTCACCAGGCGGATACGATTTTCAACTGAACCACCGTAATTATCAGTACGGTGATTACTGCCATCACAAATGAACTGGTTTAATAAATAACCATTGGCGGAGTGAATTTCAACACCATCAAAACCGGCTTTGTCGGCATTGCATGCGCCTGTTTTATATTCTTCAATCAGATTGTTAATGTCATCTGTTGTCATCGCGCGTGGCTCTGACACATCGACCATTTGGCCGTCTACAAAGGTTTGTGCTTGAGCACGAATCGCTGAAGGAGCAAGCGGCTTCTCACCTTCTGGCAGAACAGAGTGATAACTGATTCGGCCAACATGCCAGAGTTGTAAGAAAATCTTTCCACCTTTGTCGTGAACGGCATCCGTGATTTCTTTCCATTTTGCTACTTGTTCGTCAGAGTAAATACCAGGGGTCTTGATATAGCCTTTACCCATCTTGCTGATTTGCGTGCCTTCAGCAATGATAAGACCAGCACTGGCACGTTGTGAATAGTATGTTATGGAGAGATCATTGGGGATATCCGTATCATCATGGGCTCTGTTTCGTGTCAGTGGGGCCATAAAAATGCCGTTTTTGAGTTCCACTGAGCCCATCTTCACAGGACTGAATAAGTCATTCATATACTTCCTCCTTTGTTGTCCAGATAACTAGTTTGATGCACATACCAGTAAATAGTTCGTTGGCTAACTATAGGAGAGAAACTGTCTTTTCTATGTGAAGAGATAAACCTGAGCGTCCATAAAACAACACTCTAAAATAAAAAGTCCCTTTTAATCCTTACCCGATGACAGTTCTACATTCTGATATGCGTTCTCTGATGTTAAATACTGACACTTGCTCGTTTATGTTTGGGTAAATACAGCGATATCACGGCTGTGATGACGATAAATAAAGCAGACACCCATAAACAAAACCCTAAACCATAAGACTGGTAAAGCCAGCCTGAAAGCACCGTACCTATCAGCCTGCCCATGGCATTTGCCATGTAATAAAAGCCGACATCAAGTGATACGCCGTCTTCACCTGCATAACTAACAATCAGATAACTATGCAACGCTGAATTAATGGCAAATAAAACACCAAAGATCATCAGCCCCACTATCAGTACCAGCTCTTTATGCCAGTTATAGCTCAGTGCGACTGCGATCATTACTGGAATCAAACTTAAGGCTAGCGCCCAAAATAAGGCATCTTTGCCATCTGGAAGTCTGTGTTTAGAGCGGGTAGTTAATCGAGGCGTAAAACCTTGTACCGCGCCGTAACCTATCACCCATAAAGCCAAAAAACCGCCTACATACCAGTGATCCCAACCAAAGCTGGTGGATAAATAAACGGGTAAGGCCACAACAAACCAGACATCCCGTGAGCCAAACAAAAACATTCTGGCGGCAGAAAGCACGTTAACTGACTGGCTTTTAGAAAAAACATGACTAAATTTAGGCTTATTTTTAGCTCTGCCAAGCTCTTGTTTAAGAGAAAACAGGCTAAATATCCAAACTATCATTAATCCAAGGGCCATCACTAAGACCGCCCCTTTAAATCCAATCAGCGTGAGCAGCCCGCCTCCGAGAAAAAAGCCGACCCCTTTTAATGCATTTTTTGATCCGGTTAACGCGGCAACCCATTTATAGAGCTGACCATTTTCCTCTTTTGGCACCAGTAACTTAATGGCACTTTTGGCACTCATTTTATTTAAGTCTTTGGCGACACCGGATAAGGCCTGTGCCGCCATGACCCAGATAACAGTTAACCATTCACTCGGCACAAGTAGCATAGATAAGGCGACAACTTGCAGCAGCAGCCCTATATTCATCGTTTTATTCAGGCCAATATGTGCACCGAGCCAGCCTCCAACAAGATTAGTGATCACCCCAAAAATCTCGTAGAACAAGAAGAGCATGGCGATCTGCAACGGGCTGTAACCCAAACTATAAAAATGCAATACCACTAACATGCGTAATGCACCGTCAGTTAAGGTAAAAGCCCAGTAGTTTGTGGTGATAATAAGATACTGGCGAATCTCGTCAGATAGCTTAGCCAAAGCTGTCATTGATGATTACTCCGAATCCTAGCGACCGACCAAACGCACTAACTCAGCAGTACGGTTAGCATAGCCCCACTCGTTGTCATACCAGGCATAAATCTTTACCTGCGTGTTATTGACGACCATGGTGGATAAGGCATCAACAATGCTTGAACGCGGGTCACCTTTGTAATCTATCGATACCAGAGGGCGCTGTTCAAAACCTAAAATACCCTTCAACTCACCATTAGCCGCTTCTTTTAATAAACGGTTGACTTCATCAGCTGTTGTTGCACGCTCAACCTCAAACACGCAATCTGTTAGCGAGGCATTGGTTAGCGGCACACGTACAGCATGCCCATTAAGACGCCCTTTTAACTCAGGAAAAATTTCTGTAATCGCCGTTGCTGAACCTGTTGTTGTTGGAATCAAGCTAGTGCCACATGACCGTGCGCGACGTAAGTCTTTATGTGGTGCATCAATGATCGTCTGGGTATTGGTAATGTTATGAATGGTCGTTATAGAGCCATGTTTAATACCTAACTTATCGTGAATAACTTTAACCACAGGCGCAAGAGAGTTTGTTGTGCAGGAAGCGGCTGTCACAATTTGATGTTGGTTTTTGTCATAACTATCATCATTGACACCCATCACGACATTTAATACGCCCTCTTCCTTCACGGGCGCCGTCACAACGACACGCTTTACACCTTGTTTCAAATAATCTTGCAGGATGGCCTTGCTTTTCATTTTGCCACTGGCTTCAATGACAACATCACAGGATGACCAGTCAGTCTCAGCGATGCTTTTATTCTGACTGCAGATGATGTGTTTACCATTGACGTGAATGACATTATCTTCAGACATCGCCTCATGCTGCCAAGTACCTTGAACTGAGTCGAAATTGAGTAAGTGAGCCAATGTATCTGCATTTGCAGCAGGATCATTAATCTGAACAAATTCAATATCATCCCAATCAAATGCAGCCCTTAACGCTAAGCGACCGATTCGACCGAACCCATTAATACCTACTTTGATTGTCATGTTTAATCCTTAATTGCGTAGTATGTTTCTAAGAAATTCAGGTGTGTCGTTACTGTTAAAGCACGAGGTCTTACAGACTGGACAAGCTCCTTAACCTCTTTCCATTCCATACCCATTTCCAGTAAAAGTATGGCTGCAATCAATCCTGTTCTACCCGAACCACCACGACAATGAATAGAAATGGTCGATGTTTGCTTTAACTGTTTAAGTAGCTCAGTTTTGACCTGAGAAAATCTCGTCAAGAAAAGTGCATCTGGAGACATATCATCTTCGATGGGTAACTGAAACCAGTGCATCCCCTTCCTCTGGATCAGTATTCCCAAGTCAGGCACACCTAAATCCATAAGCTCGTGATCGGGTAGGGCTGTTATGACAGATGTTGCTCCCGCATGATGCAAAACGTCTAAAGCCTGTTCTATGTCAGTCTCTTTTGTGCCAGGACATGGCGTAAAAATAAATTGCCCGCCGGTTGGCAGGGGAAGAAAAGTAATTGGATGTGTATTCATGATTTAACAACGTTCTTAAAAATTATCCGCAGCAATTTTTTTGATTATCTGGACGATCCGACATTTGTTGTAATCGTTGCACGTCTTCATCGATAAGTTGCTGATTATGTATTTGGGTGGTTGATATCACGGCTTGCATCCATAGAGGTAAGTCAGGATTGATACGATAGAAGACCCACTGTCCCTGACGTCTATCCTGTATAAGCCCACATTTTCTGAGTTGAGCTAAATGCCTGGAGATTTTTGGTTGAATTTCATTTAAAGCTTCCGTTAATTCACAAACACATAATTCTTCCTGTTTGAAAATCAACAAGATGCAACGTAAACGCGTTTCATCGGAGAGACATTTATAAAAATCTACTGGGCTCATCACTCTATTCCAGGCTTGGATTTAACTAAGGTAAATAAATGAATACGGTTATTCAGCTCTCTTATGACAGAAAGCCAAAAAACCATATTTTGTGGAAGAGATACAATATTTAGATGCCAGCATAGTTGCTTGGAGCTGTCATCGTTCTGAGGACATCCATCAGATTGTTTATCACATAAATAGATCGAGAAATCGTATTGTTCGGTGAGACTCATAGGTGTTGTTTGATGAGGTATCAGCTTTGAGTAAGCTATTGCCCCTGATACCTCAGTATCTAATGTGATGTCATGACAATATCCTCGGAAGTCATTTCCGCCTGCCTTATTCAGCAGTAAAGTAGCCAGATAAGCATAAACAGGATTTTCTTGGCATTGGAAACAAATTCTTTGCATTTTTATTCAGTTTCGTTGATCGACTTAATATATGATAATTGATATATATTTCATTAATATTACACATAGAATAAAACTATAAAACCACATTAATCAAATAAATTCGGTAGCATATCATTAAAAATAAACTAATATATCATATTTCATATATATGTAATATGATATATGTATATTCCTTCTATTCAATTCTCAGCAACGCTATTTAGATGCTCACCACAAATAAAAGGAATAGTCATGAAATCGTTTATTAGAAATAGTATTTATATTGGTATTGTCTTCACTGCACTCGGTTTGACAGCGTGTGATTCCGAATCCTCTTCGTCCGTCACGACGAGTGCTGATAATGGAGACACGAGTATTGTTATCTCGGGATCCACCTTTGCTCGCCCCTTTTTCGAGAATGTATTAGAGAAATACAAAACACGGGATCAAAGCACCCAATATGCTTATCATTCGGTCGGTAGTGGTGCAGGGATTGAACAGTTCATAGCTGGAGAAGCAGATATTGGAACAACGGATGCCCCTATCAACTCGGCAGAATCCAGTCGCCTGAAAGAAGGGTATGAAGAGATTATAGTTACCTCCGGCATGATTAGCATTGCATACAATATTGATGGAATTAACACCCCCTTAAACCTACCGAGAGATGTGTATACAGATATTTTCCTTGGGAAAATAACCCAGTGGAATGACCCTCGAATACAATCTGCCAATGCTGATATCAGCTTACCGAAGAGTCATATTCAGCTTATTACGCGTTCCGATAGTAGTGGTACAACCCATGCTTTTACTCAACACCTTTCAGCAATCAGCCCAGAATGGAAAAACGCGTTCGGTGTACACAAAGTCATAGATTGGCCGGGAAAGGCGATGAAAGCGAAGGGGAATGAAGGCGTGTCTCAACGATTATCTATTACAAAAAACAGTATTGGTTATGTTGAGTTTGGCTTTGCAAAACAACTTGGATTAAAAATGGCACGACTAGAGAATAAACATGGAAAGTTTGTTTTGCCTGACATTGAATCAGGTCAAGCCAGTTTTAATGATGAGCATTACAATGAAACTGGGGAACAAGTTTCATCGATTAGTGATCCTGATGGCTATCCAATCGTGACATATACAAGGGCTTTGATACGTAAAGACTACAACGATCCTAGAAAAACAGAAAAAGTTCGAGACTTAATAAAATGGACGCTTAATGACGGCCAAGAACTTGCTGAGGATTTGTATTACCTCCCATTACCTGAACAGCTTATTCGATCAGAACAATCAAAATTATGACCATGTATAAAATTATATTTCTATAAGTGTATGTCTTATTTAGGAGTGAAAGGATTATCAGGAATCATCGTCGTAGTCAGTTGTCGCACTAATCAATGCGTTGATTCATCTAAAGATAAGCTGTGTGCAAAAATCAAATGACATGAATAAAAAGCATTTCACACTATACAAACATGTGCATTGCTATCTTTAGTTGAATTTGAATTTACCACTGTCAAGGAGATATAGATGAGTAACGATATTCGAAAAACCATGTGGGAAGCGATGAGTGATAGTCCATTTCTGATGATTGGGCTGGATAACACGCTCCAACATAGTGAGCCCATGACAGCACAGTTAGATGAAAACGCTGATAGTGAATTCTGGTTTTACACCACAAAAACCAACCGTATAGCGAAAGGCGGCCCGGCCAAAGCCAATTTTGTCAGTAAAGATCATAAAGTCTTTGCTTCTATTCGAGGCACATTAAAACCAGAAACGGATGAGGCTGTGATCGATAAATACTGGTCAAAAATGGCGGCATCCTGGTATGAACAGGGTCGTGAAGATCCTTCATTACTAATGATGCGTTTTGAGCTGGATGATGCGGAGGTATGGATCTCCGATCCGAGTATTAAAGGTTTATTTAAACTGTTCACCGATGGCAAAGTTGAGCCGGAGATGATGGGTGAACATAAAAAGCTTGGCCTATAAACCCGCCACTCTCGTTTAAAATATGCAAAACCAGCCCTGCTCATACCTCTGAGCAGGGCTTTTTTATTGACCCCAATTATTGCCTAGTCGAAATAAACAAAAGGTTCTTGTTCATGTGCAGGTAAGTCATGAATATAGTGTTTATCTGCATAATCCGTACATTTGAGATCAGCCAGCACCTGTTTATCTTTCACGACATAAATCCCGGCAAATTCACGTTTTTCTCTGACACCGGCCTCTGCATCAATCCATTCTCCATTGCTGATGCCGGAATAAACGATATAGTCATAACGCCCGTTTGAGAACCGCAGGCGTCCTTCTCCACCGCCACTGTATGCTGTCGAACTGAATTGCACAGGTGCGTGGAGTTCCAGCTCAATCTGTTCCGGTTTACCAAAGCGATAGATTAACGTGTCCTGTGCACTGACACAGACTGAAACTGCTTTAGACTTGATATGACAACTAAAGGAAATCGTTTCCTGTTTGTGACATACATTTTCAGCGTAAAGACTGCTTGATAAACACAGCAGTAATAAAAGCCCGATAAGTTTACTCTGCCCGTAAAGTCTAAGATGCTTCATCAGCTCGCTACATTAAATAATGATACTGCCAAGGCCAGACTCAACACGGCAACAACCAGATTAGCCAACACGCCCCAGCGCGCTTTGTAACCTTTGGGTATTTCGGCTTCGCTTAATTGCTTGAGTACCACGCCATACTGATAGGACGAGATAAGCGCACATACCGCACCAAGCAGGATAAAAGCGAGACCAAGTATAAAAGTTGAAGATGTTGTATGAGGTGCCTGATGCCCTTGCATGACTGCGATTAACAGACCGGCCCGCTCAACAACAAAGCCAAAGGCAATCATGGCAAGACTGGTGCGGTTCCAGGCTAATAATGTGCGTTCCGCAGCAAACAACACTCTCGGATCATCTAAATAAGACATATCAAATCGCTCTTCCACTCAAGATTTACAGTGAGGTTAAACCATAACGTCAAATGACCAAGATAACCACCAAGAAATTGAAAACATACCTCTACTTCACTTCAAACTGATTGCGGACAGTTTTTATGACTGCACGCTTAGCATCATCGCACATTGATAAAAACCTATTTTCACAAAACTATCGGTTGTAAAAATAGGTAAAACAACCAGGCATCGACTTGACTCAAACAGGCTATCGCGTTTCACTGAAAGTCCAGCCAATTAAATAGGAGGTTGAAATGATTTCAACTGAAATTAAGGAAGCTCGGTCAATTCAAGATGTTGTTCAATTAATCGATCATGGTGGAACAAACAGTGACTCGCCAGAAGAAGTCGCGGGCACGTATGCGTATCTGGCGGTGATAGATTCAGACCACGTCAACAAAGAACATGCTAAATCCCAATTAGATGAACTTATCGAAGCAGGCGCGAAATTTGATTATGACCTTGCTTTGGAATATGCAGAATCGCATCTTATCGAATCACAACATTAATACTTAAAAACAAGCCCTATGCACGTCTGTGAAAAGCGTCATAGGGCTTTTTTTACCTATTCGGTTTATATTTCTACTCCATGATTGATGTATCACAAGCCCCCTGATAAAAAACAAACATCATGACTACATCACTGAATTAAAATAAGAAACTTGCAGTTATCGATAATTACTATATTCTGGCCTACTCTCGTTTTGTCATTTATCCCATATAACTGGCTCAGCTCCCATTGCTTTATCAGGATAAATGATGACCAAGCCCGTTCGTGTTCGTTACCAGACAATTGAAGTCGGTGACATGGATATTCACCTTTGTACTCTTCGTGACAAACAGCAATTTAGTGATCCCGAGGGTGAAGCGGATGATATGGGTATATCTTCAGCTACCTGGCCCCTGTTTGGTGTTGTCTGGCCGTCCAGCATTGTGCTCGCCAATCATATGCTGGATTACGATATTAAAAATAAACGTATCCTTGAAATTGGCTGTGGTATGGCCTTATCCAGCTTATTACTCAATGAACGCATGGCCGATATCACGGCGACTGACTACCACCCTGAAGTGAATCATTTTCTTGATCGAAACACCGATCTCAACAGTGGGAAAAATATTGCTTTCGAACAAGTGGACTGGGCGAATGATGATAGTGATTTGGGCAAGTTTGATTTAATTATCGGTAGCGATCTGCTTTACGAAGATGAGCATGTCCTGTTGCTGGCCAACTTCATCAATAATCATGCGAATCAGCATTGCGATGTTGTTCTGGTCGATCCGGACAGGGGCCGAAAAAACAAACTGGATCGGGAAATGATCGCATTTGGCTTTACCAGTAGTTACATAAAACCTGAACACACCGACTACTTAAAAGAGAGCTATAAAGGTTCTATCCTAAGATTCTCACGCTAAAACTATCTTTTTATTGCGGCGTAATACCGGCTACTTTCAACTTTCCTCGCCGCACTTTGGTCATCGCGATCGTCGACGAAATCAGTAATGGTGTCACCACCAAGAGAGTCGGTACGATGGCAATGCGTGTGAAGGCGATCATCATGATGGAACGTAATTGCGGATCTTTTTGAAACGATATCATCAGAGTACTGAGCAGCTCTATCGAAATCGAGATAGAGTAAGCAATCAAAACTATACGACACCGTTTCCAGACAATATGCCAGTGTGCATTGATTAGCGGGGTTTGATGTACATGTTTTGCTCGATACCAAATATAAAAAATCACTGATAATGAGCAAACGATGGCGATTGGTAACAGTAATATTTCCAATCCCATCAATAGAGAACCGATCGGCAATAACAGATTAAACACCAGCAGATTAAATACCAATAATTGATGAGGGATTACAGCCCTGGCTTGCTCGTTAAGCATATCAACACCTCCATTGTATTCCGCACAAAACATAGACTTATTGCTGATGACCAACAGCGATAAGTGTAGCGCTATCAAATTAAAATTTGTTGACGATTACAAGCCAGTGAATTTCGCTAACCGCTTTACATCATAAAAGCACTTCACTTCTTTTGCGGTCGATGCATTAAGGGTTGTCAACAAACCACTGTAAGTAGTTGGTACGTTGCTGCGTTTTTTCCAGAAGACAAGCGGTATAGATGCTACCAAAGCCAGTACCCGTCCTGGATTCATAGGTTTCAAAATCACAGCTTGTCTGACGATATTGATGCCAGGCATCCTGTGCTTTAGCGAGATAGTCGGCCTGTGATGGATTATCCATCAGCTCGGATGCATCCTCTTTATAACGCGTTTCCAGTCTGTCATAGACATCATTCAACTTGGCTTCTGCTTGTTTAAGTTCTTGCTGCAAACAGTCGTACATGCTTTTTTCATCACTGGCAGATTGACATGGATGAGTCTCAGATTCAGCATGGGCTATAGATGAAATCAGTCCCATCCCCATCATAACTAATACCGTCTTTCGCATCCTTTTCAATTCATTTTATCCTTATCAAACTAAACTGCTCGTAACAAATGCATCGGTGGCACACTCGACACCTTTCTACTAGCAAATAAACCAATTGCTGAGATAACCACCACACCAATCAAAGGACCAAGACTCCATAACAAAGGGTGCCAGCTTGCTTCTGCTTTAAATAAAAATACCTGTAAACCATACAGGCAGGCTTCGGCACCAGCAGCGGCAATCAGTCCTGAAAACAATCCCAGTGCACCAAATTCAACAAACAGTGCCTGCTGCACCAGGGCTTTCTTGGCGCCAAGCACGCGTAATAAAGCCCCCTCCTCCAAACGTTCTTCCAATGTCGAGCGTACACTCGCTAATAACACGAGAGCACCGGCACTCAAGATGCAGAGAAGTACTAGTTGAATTGCCTGTGACAATTGCCCTATAACCGTTTGCACTTGTTTTAATAAATCACCGACATTTAACATCGACACGGTTGGAAATTGAGACATCGCCTTATAAAAGGATTGGGCATTTTGCTGGCTGATAAACACACTACTGACAAAATTAGCGAGATAGTCCGCTATAGCATGCTTAGGCAATATCAGGTAAAAATTCGGCTGCATGGATCCCCAATCGACCTCTCGCACGGAAGTGATAGGTAAAGTAACCTCATTACCACCGATATTCAGGGTGAGCTCATCCCCCATTTTCAAATTCGCTTCCTGCATCACCCGTTGCTCAATAGATAAGCCATCGGCAGCAAAGTCACCTTCAATCAGCTTACTGCCTTTGCCTACTTCATCAGACCAGGTCAGATTTAACTCACGTTCGAATAATTCCGGCTCAGGTCTATCTTCAGGATAAAGTGTTTGTACCGATGTGCCATTGATGGTGATGACTCGCCCGCGAACCATCGGGAACCAATCAGATCGTTTTATCCCCAAATCATCTGTTACCTGATCTATTTGCTTAATCTGGTCTGCCTGAACGTTGAACAGATAATGGTTTGGCGCATCAGCAGGTAATTGCTGTTGCCAGTCTGAAATCAGGTTTGATTTCACACCCACCAATATCAAGCCCAGCATAATAATCAGCGTGAAGACTAATAACTGAAATAAGTTGGGTAATAAGCGACGATACAAGGCGGCAAAGCCTATCTGCCAACCACTGGTTGCCCCGGAGGTCAGCGAACGGCCTAAACTGAATACAGCATAACCCAGTAAAGCGACAACTATCCCAATCCCGACAATAGCTAACATCATGATGCTGGGCAGAATAAATCCCCCCGTGTATAGACACATCAGGCCATACATACCAATAAAGCCGATGCCATAAATGATGACGGTGTTTTGTTCTACTTTAAAACCCGGCTGTAACACTGACATCGGTGACACTTTGATCAGACGCTGCATCAATGGAAAACAGAATGCCAGCATGGAAACAAACCCCGTCGCCACTCCCAGCCATAAACGGCTGATGGAAGGTTCAGGCAATGCTGTTGACATCAATCCCGCCAGCAATGAGGAAATAATGAGTTGAAGTCCCCAGCCAATAGCGAGTCCAACCCCAGCCCCCAGCATAAACAAGACAATAAATTGAATTAAAAATACATGGATCAATTTTCTTGGTGTGGCACCTAGTGTTTTTAACACAGCCACCTGCATTAAATGGCGTTTTACAAAACGTGATGAGGCAAGGGCCATCGCGACACCAGATAGGATAACCGCTAGTGTCCCCGCTAGTAGAAGGAATGATTGTGCTTTACCAATGGTGTCACCAATACGCTCGCCTTTCTGCGTTGGAGTCTGCCAGCGTTGGCCCTCATTAAGTTGGGATGTTACCCAAGTTTCATATTCATCCAATGCGGATTTATCCCCCGCCAGCAATAGGCTGTAACGAACCCGACTGCCAGGGATAATCACCTTTGTTGCAGCCAGATCTGCCATATTAATCACTGCACGAGGTGACACAGCAAAAGCCGAACTGCTGGCATTAGGATCTCTGACCAGAAATTGACTGACCGTTAAGGTCGTCTCACCCACTTCAACCTGATCACCAATAGTGACACCCAATAAACTTGCCAAGCGTGAAGACAGCCATATTTTTCCCGGTTGAGGTGGTGTTGTGTCATCCGTGCCGGTACCAAATAAGGTATCGTCAACCAGATAGGCACCTCTTAACGGATACAGATCCGTAACTGCACTGACTTGGCTTAGTTGTAGATTGTCACCGGCAAATATCATGGTTCTGAATGAAGTCCGTTCCGCTTGTTTAAGCCCTAATTCATTTGCCTTGCTTTGCCAGTTTTGCGGAATCTCATCATCAGAACTAATCAGTCTGTCAGCGGCCATCAAACTGGCAGACTCGCTTTCAAATGATAGCTGCAAGCGGTCAATAAATAGCGTAATTGCTGTGACCGTACTCACTGCAATAATCAATGCAAAAATCAGGGTTAGAATATCGCCGCTACGCATATCGCGTAGTAATAGTCGTAAGGCAAAACGCATCAGTTTTTTTCCACCAGCTGACCAGCAGACATGACTAATTGACGATCACACTTCTCTGCCAGATGGTTGTCGTGTGTGACCATCACCAGTGTGGTGCCTTGCGCTTTATTCAGCTCAAAAAGCTGTTCGATGATGATACGTCCATTGCCTTCATCCAGATTGCCAGTAGGCTCATCGGCAAACAGAATCTTCGGACTGGAAGCAAACGCTCTGGCAATGGCGACACGCTGTTGCTCACCACCAGAAAGCTGATTCGGATAATGCGTTAAGCGATGCGAAAGCCCCACCTTGTCCAGCAAGGCTTCTGCCTTTTGTCGTGCGTCTTTATCACCTTTTAACTCCGCCGGTAACATCACGTTTTCAACCGCCTGCAAACTGGGTAACAAGTGAAACGATTGAAATATAAACCCCACATATTGCCCGCGTAATAACGCCCGCTGTTCTTCATCCATTGTTGAGAAAGCATGGTCGTAGAGATAAATCTCACCAGAAGTATTCACATCCAATCCTGCCAGTAAGCCCAGTAAGGTCGACTTACCCGAACCAGACGCGCCGACAATAGCGACTGACTCCCCTTCATTAATGTTTAAACTAATCCCTCTCAGTATGGTCAAATCGCCTGTATTTGCTGATACGGTATGAGTTAAATTGCTTACTTTGATTGCAGTTTTGACTGCCATGTTTTTCCACTCTTGAAGGTTTTTATGTTTTTAAAAAGACAATATTGGTTTGTGTTACTCATCAGTTTATTCATGAGTAACCTTGCATCTGCATCAACACTGCTGGTTATGGGGGACAGCCTCAGCGCTGCCTACAATCTACGACCCGAATTAGGTTGGGTTAGTTTACTGGAAAATCAACTTTCAGAGTCTCATCCGGAAATCACCATCGTCAATGCCAGTGTCAGTGGTGAAACCACACAGGGTGGTTTGTCCCGCTTTAAACAACTGCTTTCTGAGCATAAACCCAGTTGGGTGATCATAGAACTAGGTGCCAATGATGCCTTGCGAGGCTATCCACTTACTCAAACCAAAAACAATCTTGAATCCATGATTGAACAAGCACATCAGGCTGACGCCAAAGTGCTATTGCTGGGCAACCAGATTCCAAAGAATTACGGCAAACGTTATACCGAAATGTTTTTTAATTTATACAAAGAGTTGGCCGAGGAATATGAGCTGGCGTATGTGCCCTTTATGCTCAAAGGTGTCGCACTCAATAAAGCGTTGATGCAAGCCGATGGCCTACATCCAAACAAAGAGGGACAACCGGTTGTGTTACAGAATATTAAACCGGTGTTGTTACCACTTTTGGAAGAATCTAAATAAAAATAGTGTTATCACCGACGGTTGTCATAAGTGATGGCAGAAAAAAGGCTACTCAATTTATGAGTAGCCTTTTTTGATTAATGTCCAAAAACATTCTTGTCCGTTTGCTTGGCTTTTTTTGCTGCTTTCTTTTCTTTCGGTGTTAGCAACGGTGCCTTTTTCTTGTCCTTTTTAGTGTCCTGACCTTTACTCATGATATTTCCCTTTGGGTGAATGCATTAACCTCAACGGCTTGTTGGCTGATTTGAGGGCATGTTCTAGGTAGAAACATCAATGCCAATCAATGTTGGTACATAGACGCCCAGTATGGGCTCAATTATCAATAAGCGATAGTTTATTTACTGATTTCCCATCTCTTTATGGCATATCACATCACCAAGACTAAACCCGACTTATACCTTATTTGGGGTAAATGCTAATCGCCCTGACGGTACCATGATTCGAATGGGATGTTGTGCGCTTCCATAAACGGCATCAGACCAGCCGCTTTTTCACCACTAAAATGGCTTTCGAGTAATGTGATTATATGGCCGCCACCTAGTGCTTGTTGTAAGCTCGAAATATGCTCTGCTTTTACCGTCCAATACCACTCATATTCAGACGAACCTAACACCTTTTCAACACCTGGCCCTATGTCTTGACCATTAAAAACCAGATCGCCATTAGGCTGAATTTCTGCACCGAGAAATCGAAGGCCGTTCTTATCACGCTCATTTCTAAGCTCGGTTTTCTTCTTCCATCGTTCAAACATTTATCATCCCAACGTCCATTTTAATGAATGATCAAGGTAAATTCTTTTATGCTCTGACCCGTCCCACAAGAAGCCGCAGTTGTTTTTCCACTTCAATCACAACAAATAGCATCACTCCGATACCAACCACCAGAATGCCATCCCAAAAAGCAATACTTTCAGTGCCAAAAATGGCCTGAAGCCACGGCAGGTAAGTAATGGCAAACTGTGCACAGCTAATCACGAAAACGACACGCCAGATAACTTTTGTGCCACAGATCGCTTTCCAGGTGAGCGATGTGCCATGAATATTCCGAATAAAAAATAAGTGGAAAATTTCCATCACCACCAGCGTATTGACGGCCAATGTACGGGCAAGTTCAACCGAGTAGCCCTGATTAATAGCATAGTGATAAATACCGTAGACACCAGATAAAAAAAGCATAGAGACCAAGACAATATGCCACATCAGTTCGACGCTTAATAAAGACTCATCACGTGAACGTGGCGGCCGGCGCATGGTATTTTCTTCTGTCGGTTCAAAAGCCAGTGCAATCCCCAAAGTCACTGCTGTTATGAGGTTAACCCAGAGAATCTGAACCGGTGTAATAGGTAATGTCATGCCAAACAGCAGAGCCACAATGATTGTCATGGCTTCGCCCGCATTGGTCGGTAAGGTCCAGCTAATAATCTTTTTCAAATTGTCATAGACAGTGCGTCCTTCGCGGACGGCTGAGACGATCGTGGCAAAATTATCGTCTGCCAGTACCAGCTCGGCTGCTTCTTTTGCGGCTTCAGAACCTTTAAGGCCCATGGCAATACCGGCATCAGCACGTTTAAGAGCCGGTGCATCATTTACACCGTCCCCCGTCATCGCCACTGTCAGACCATGTGCCTGTATTGCCGTCACCAATCGTAACTTATGTTCAGGGCTGGTTCTGGCGAAAATATCACATTCAAGCACTTGGGCTTTTAACTGTTGCTCATCCAAGCCGTCCAGCTCCTTGCCGGTCAGCACGTTTTGTGAATTCTTCAAGCCAATTTGTTTGGCAATAGCCGCGGCTGTTTCAGCATGATCGCCCGTGATCATTTTCACCCTGATACCGGCCACATGACATTCAGCCACAGCCTTTATTGCTTCTGAGCGGGGAGGATCAATCAGACCAACTATACCCAACAAAATCAGCGAATGCTGCAGGTCATCCTGTTCCAGCACGCTGTAATTCGCATCAACAGGCTTCATAGCAAAAGCTAAAAGACGCTGGCCTTTGGCCGCCATCGTCAACATTTTTTGCTGCCAATGTTCCCTGTCTAAAGCTTCGTTTTGTCCGCTAGCATTGCGCTGACTATCACACATTTCCAGAATGCGTTCTGGTGCACCTTTTACAAAAATACAAGCGTGATGTTGGTGATCATGACTCAAGGTCGCCATATAACGGTGACGAGCATCAAAAGGAATGGCATCAGTTCGTTTCCATAAAGCCAGCTCAGTTCGAGCCTCCACATTCATCTTGGCTGAAAAAGAGAGTAAAGCCCCTTCCATGGGATCACCTTCGGTTCGCCATACACCTTCTCTTTCTATTAATGACGCGTCATTACACAGTATTGCTGCTCGGGCCATTTCCTCTAATACACTGTGCTCTGATGGCGAAATCTGCTGCTCGTTTAACTTCAACGCCCCTTTTGGTCTATAGCCTTCGCCTTCTATCGTAAACAGATGTTGCTGTGTCAGAACGGAGGCCACCATCATTTCATTACGTGTGAGTGTCCCGGTTTTATCAGAACAAATCACTGACACCGATCCTAATGTTTCAATCGCAGGTAAGCGACGAACGATGGCCTGACGTCTGGCCATGGCCTGCACACCAATGGCCAGCGTGATGGTGAGCACCGCGGGTAAACCTTCTGGGATAGCCGCTACAGACAAGCCCACGACAGACATAAACATCTCAGCAAAATCATGCTGAGCGGAGAAATAGCCAAACACCAGCAATATTGAAGCGAGCACTAAAATAACCAGTGTTAACCATTTAGCAAACACATTCATCTGTCTGATAAGTGGCGTCGTTAGCGTTTCCACCTCTGAAAGCAAACGACTGATACGGCCAATCTCAGTGTTGCCACCCGTAGCGATAACAATGCCTTTTCCCTGACCAGAGGACACCAGTGTCCCAGAAAATGCCATACACGTTCGGTCACCCAACGCCGCTTGCTCATCAACAGGGCTGGTCAGTTTCTCTACCGCCACCGATTCACCCGTCAAAATCGATTCTTGTATGGATAATCCATGTGCATCAAACAAGCGTAAATCAGCTGGCACTTTATCACCGGCTTCAATCAACACAATATCACCCGGCACCAGCTCTTCGCCGTCAATACTGACTCGCTCAGCATCGCGTATGACATGAGCAATGGGTGCCAGCATCTGTTGAATCGCCCCCATGGCCGATTCTGCTTTACCCTCCTGAATAAAGCTAATAATGGCATTAGCCATCACAACCGCAAGGATCACGCCCGTATCAATCCAGTGCGCAAGGGCTGCCGTAACCACAGCAGATCCCAGCAAAACATAAATAAGGATGTTATGAAAATGACTCAGAAATCGGATAAACGCACTGCGTTTTTTTGCTTTGGGCAGGCTATTCTTTCCATAGCGTTTGAGGCGCTCTTCAGCCACTTGCTGCTTCAATCCTGTCGCTGACGTATTGACTGTTTCAAATGAAGATTCGACACTCAAATTATGCCATGCAGAAACGCTGTTTTTTGATGTATTCATACTCAAGTGTCTCACATCATCCATCTCTCTGTGATCCGAGCAAATTTAGTCATTAATCTGCTGACAACATAAATCAATCATGCCGAGCTACTGTAATGCAAATAATCATAGAGCTAGTATGACAAAAAGATGAAAAACAAAAAAATGGGCCCCAAAGGACCCATTTTTAGCTCAATGTAATGATGATGGGATTACCAACGCATCATACGACGCACAATGCCATCATTACGGAAAGCATGATAAATAGCACCACTCACATGCACGGCAATAATGCCCAGCAGCGCCCATGCTGTCCACATATGCAGCTCACCCCAGAATTCATTTAACTCTTCACTGGGTGCCGCAATACGTGGAAACTCAATCGTCCACCAAAACACCGTATCCCAACGGGTATGAGCTGATGAAAGATAGCCAGTAATACATACCGCTAACACCAAACCATAGACAGCGACATGAGCAGCGATAGCTAACCAGTGCATCCATGGCGCCATATCGCTTGAATCTGGTGGCGCAGGCCGGTGTCTGAGACGAACATAAAGCAGCATCAGAATGATTATCACCAAAGTGATACCAATATTTTTATGTAGCTGGAAAGGAAATGCCCGAAATTGTAATTCGGGTGATGGCAAAGGTAAGCCCATCATCCACCAGCTTGAGATAAATAAAAAGAAAATTGAAACAGCTAGCAACCAATGCAGGATTACCGCCGTTCTACTAAAACCTTGTCTTTGCATAACAGCTTCCGTTTATATTTCGTTGCAATTGTAGGAGATTAGGCACTGGCTTCTGTGTGTCTGCCAGCTAATGTGCCCACGACTAACATCAAATGCAGAATGAACCAGAGCAAAATACCGCCCAGATAAATTTCTCTCAGAGTTGGGCCGGTATTCACCACAGCAGCAAACTGCAATAAATCAACGGCGGCGAGACCACTAAAGACGACAACTGCCGCTTTTGATGCCCATGGTGTGTAATTTACCAATGCTCCGCCGATAATCACTGAGATAAACGCCAACACGGCCCCGATACCCGCTAAGGTCATTTGTACATTAGGGAACCAGTCAGGTGCAGCGAGCGCTACGCCTTTAACATGCTCAATCAGGTATTCACATTCAGCTACTGTGATCCCCTCCTCTTCCAGTTCTTCCTCTGGACAGTCAGCTGCCGGCATCACACCATCCGCTGGCATATTGTTGGTCACCACGGATTGTTTCATCGCCTCATTACCCTGCACAGCCGTTAAAAAAACGCCCAGCATAATGGCGACAACACCGAGGATACTTGCCCAGTGCGGCAGTGAAGTCTTGTTGTTTTCATTAGACATGCAACACGTTTCCTCTTGTTATAGTGAATAAAACTTCTCTCTCTTAAATTGAAATAAAGACGAATCGTTTTACCTTTTCAGCTTTTGTTTCAATAGATTAGATGGTTAAAGTCAATAAACCCGCCCCATCAGTCTAGTGACAGGAAGAAAACCCAATGGTTCAAGGGAAAAATAAGAAGGTAGCCAAGCCGGAATTAAACTTAAAGTGACGACTACAGCATTATTGAGTATTGAAATTTATGCGGGTGCTGGCTTGCTGTTTCATTAATTCGATTAGCGCTTTTGCAGGTATGGGTTTGCTGTATAAATACCCTTGCAACTCATCACAGTTATGTTGACGAAAAAAATCCGCTTGTTCACGGCTCTCAACGCCTTCAGCGATGATGCGAAGATTAAGTCGTCTGGCCAGCTCAATGATAGACAAGGTAATTTCCGCCGTACTTTTATGGCTTAAGTCCTGAGTAAAACACTTATCTATTTTCAAACAGTCCAACGGAAACAACTGCAAGTGCTTCAGTGAGGAATAACCGGTACCAAAATCATCAATCGCCAGACTCATACCGTGTTTTTTAATATTCGTCATGGCCTCAACAGCGTTACTCATATTATTCATCAGCGTACTTTCCGTGACTTCCAACTCAAGTCTGGATGGTTCAATACCGGCATTTCGCAATGTCTCTGCAATTTCATCAGCAAGTGTCATATCCGAAAACTGCAGTGGCGATAAATTCACAGCAATTCTGATATGCTCCAAGCCTATCTCTTTCATTAACTTCAGATCTTCACAAGCTTTTCTGAGTACCCATTGTCCGATAGCATTAATCAATCCGGATTGCTCAGCAACGGGGATGAATGATTCTGGGCCGACATCACCTAATTCGGGACTATGCCAGCGTAATAGTGCTTCAGCCCCAACCAACCGACCAGTCAGAGCCTCAACTTGAGGCTGATAATAAATTTCAAATTCACCTCTTCCCAAAGCACCACTCATTGCTCGTTCCAACTCAGCGCGCGATTCAATCTCTTGCCCAATATCAGCAGTGTAAATGCAAATAGGAAGCGTCTTATCCAAGCGTGACTTAAACATAGCAGTATGGGCTTTTCGGAGTAATTCTGTACAGTCACGACTGTCTGTTGGCCAGATGCTGAGGCCAATATTGGGTGTCAGAACAATTTCTTCACCAAAGTCATGGATGGGGGTTTGCAAATGAAATAACAGCCTATTGGCTGCATATTGGATTGTGTTGATATCTTGCTGCTCCATAATTAAGACAGCAAAATCATCTTCATTTAAATGCGCAATAAACGCATCACTCTCCGTCGCTTGCTTTAACCGTTCAGAAATCGTTAGCAACAGAGAATCACTAATCGAGCGATCAATAACACTGATAGCTGAATCAGGTCGAGTCACATGAATAACAAACAAGGCTGCCAATGAATTGGGTTGGCTTAGATTTTTTAATTTATGCAATTGTTCCTGTAACACACCATGATTTGGCAAACCTGTGATGATATGTTGCCGGGACTGTTTTTCTAACTGAGACATGAGCTTTTTTGTAAAGCGATCGTTAAGCTGATATTGCCAGACAGTCCACAGAGGCCAGGATAATAGTGTCATGATCAAAGCACTTGCCGGTGCAAACCAGAGTTTTGGCCATAGCAATAAGCCTAATGAGCAGCCTGTAATAAGAAGCAATGCCACGATCATAGTGACAAGCGAATAACGCTGCGGCAGCCAAAACAATATCGTGACACTGAACACAATCAAGATGACCGTTAATACCGACTGAATCGGCTGTGCTAACTCATATAACCATTTATTCTGAAGTAATGTATTCATTTCCTGAGAGATGACTTCCACACCAGGCATTCGTTGATGAGACTGGTTAGCTGGGGTTGAAATCATGTCACCGATACCAGCTGAAGTGGCCCCGATTAATACATACTTGTTTTCTATAGCCGAAGCAGCAACCCGACCAGCAAGGACATCTACATAAGAAATTCGTTGTGCTTTATCTTCTGGCGATGTAAATGAAAGCATCACCTTATGGCGACGAAGCCAGCCAGTTCCTGTCTGTTTATCGGCTTTGTCTGCATAGGATGGTGGCATCCTGATGGGTCTATCATTCCCCACATTCAACATTGCCAGCGCCATACTCGGCCAATGTGGATCAGCAATACCGCCATACAAATAAAAATGACGATTCACCCCATCAATATCCAATTCCACATCAACATACCCCAAAGCCTCAGCAGCTAAGGCCAGAACAGGAATAGGTAATCGTTCTATGATGATGGAATCCGGCGTTTCCTGAATAGGTGCAACGACCAGAACAGTGCGATTATTCTCCGTCATCGCCCTGGCAAGAGACTGATCAGCATCACTATTATTTTCTGGTTCGGAAAATAACAAATCTATACCAATGGCCCGTGGTGACAGAGCCAATAACGTATCAAGCAGTTCAGCATGACGCTGTCGGGTCCATGGCCATCTGCCTAAGGCCTGGATGCTAGCATCATCAATGGCAATAATGACAATATCATCACTCATTGCCGGGGCCTGTAACGGCAGCATCAGGTCATAAATAAGTAAGTCTAAACGCTGCAGTGATTTATTCGCAGAAAGAAAAAAACCAGCTAAAGCCAGACAGATAACTAAAAAAAAGCCAATAATCCAACTACGCTGATAGTCAGACATGCTCACGGCTATACTAAATTAAAATGATTGTAAAAATTGTCCATAAGCCTAAGGGCCAGAAATTAAATGGTTCCTTGGGCAACGGTTCGATAGTTTGTGTTGCCCCCCAGGGACCTTCATAACCATCCTGCTCAATACTTTTCACACGTAAATATCGCGGAGTATCTTTAAACGGTTCAAATGCAAACTGTGGCTCTGTTACCGTTTTATCAATAATGATGTCGCTAAACGCCTTGTCATTAGCAATTTGCACCTGATAGTGCTGTTCAGTTGAACTGACATTCCAGGTGGCCATTAACAGGCCGTCTTCTTCAGCAGACAGCGATGCATCTACTTTTTCTGGAATCGCTTTGATTTGATAGGAGCGTATCGGCCCTATAGGACCCACTTCGCCATCATTTGCAATGCTGGATAAACGCCAATAATAATTTCCTAACGCTGACAAAGATGTTGTATCAAACTGTGTTTCTGTAACGGTTCGATCCAATAGTGACTGTGAGAAGTTTTTATCAGAGGCAATTTCCAGACGATAAGCCGAAGCTTCTTCAGCTGCAGTCCATTGCAATACGGGTGACTGTCCACGTAAGACCTGGGCTTCAACCGGCTTGAGTGCAATAGGTGGTTGTGGATGAGCATTGAGTCTAATCAGCACCTGTTGATCCATGCCTTCAAGCCCTAGTGTGTCAATCGCCCGAACTCGCACGGCATAATTGCCATCACTCAAATCAGGAAAGGCAATACGGTTATGCGGTGTCAGCTCTTGCCATAACAACGTTTCAAAATCATCACTGACTGCCACTTCAACCCGGTAACGGCTAGCACCGGCAATTTTTGACCAGGATAGTCGCCAATTGATTTCTGTGATGGTATTCGGCACTGGCTCAAAAACTGGCGCAGGTAGTAGTTCACGAGGCGGAATAGGCGGTTTACCTGACACAACCTGAGTACCGAAACCTTTATTCACCAATAACTGTTTATTGGCGCCGGAAACGGCCACTTTTCCACGAAGTACTTCTATATTTGAGACATCCCCCTCTTCCATGACGAGTGCTCTATAAATCGTGCCACGAACTGCACTGATAGCTGACGGCGTTTCAATTTCAAAGCGTGAACCAGGACCAACGGCCGGAGTCACTTTGGTATCTATCCGGCCTTTTAATAAGTTCAGCCTGGAATCGACCATGCCGGTTACTCCATGTGCACTCAAATGGTCGAAGTGAACGATGCTTTTTTCATGAAGGGAAAGTATCGACTTATCAGCGAACTCAATGGCAACACTGCTATTATCAGTCGTCATTAATTGATCACCAAGCTGCATTAAAGAGCCGACTTTTGCAGGCTCAGTGGAAGCGCTTCTGGCGCGCTGAATTTCAGCAGTTCCGGTGATGGAAACAATCTTGGCGGCGACGGGGTTACTGCGAATCCAGTCTAGAGGTACACGTATCCTGGTGCCTGGCTGTAGATGTTTGGGGTTTTCAATATTATTGAGTTTACGTAACTGCTCAAACCGAGTGACTTTATCAAGATGCTGTTCACTCAAACTCCAGAGATTATCACCTTCAACGACGGTATAAATCCAATCCTCGGCATACACCCCTGTCGAGACAAAAAACCAAATAACCGACAACAAGACAAATCGATAAATACCTATAAAAGACAGATATTTCACTGGCATCTCCAAGTGTTATTTGTGATTTTCATCCTTTTTCGTATAGTAGCACTCAACTCAGCAAAAACGACACTGTTTTACATAAAAAAATCAGTATGGATAAAGTGTTATAAAATCAGCTATCAGTGATTTTGATTTTCATTCATCAAGTGCCTTTTCAAGCCACTCTCACGTTGATGTCGGGTTTGAATCGTGTGACGTAATGTCACTTCTTTACTGAGGATAAATACCTGCTGTTTGGCTCGGGTAATCGCGGTATAAAGCAGTTCACGGTTAAGAATAGGGCTGATTTCATCTGGTAATAAAATACTAACGCTATCAAACTCGGAGCCCTGGCTTTTATGCACCGTCATCGCAAACGCAGTTTCATGAGCAGGAAGTCGGTTAATCGGTACCCAACGCACTTCCTCATCAAAACAAAAACAGGCGCGAAGTTGTCCAGTCTCATCATGCAAAATGATGCCCGTGTCACCATTAAACAGTCGTTGCCGGTAATCATTTTGCGTAATCATAATCGGTCTGCCAGCATAAAACGGTAAGCTGGTTCGCCAGCCGCGTTGTGCCAATAAACGCATCAGCAAACGATTCACTGATAACACTGATTGTGGCCCTTGCTTTAAGGCAGCCAGAATTCTGAACGTATCAAAGGCCTGTACTACTTGTTGTGGTGACTGTTTGGATTCCACCGCCTCAATAAAACTTTGGTATCCAGCCATAAAGCATCTTTGCTGCTGCTTTTCATCACTATCCGACCAGATATCATTCACACTTGGATTTAATAAAGCGAGCGCGGCCAGTACATCACCTTCATTCACCTGTTTGGCTAATTGGCCAATCGCACTGTCTTTATCGAAACGATAACTGTGTTGCAGACGCACAAAGCTATTTAACAGCGTCGATGGCGCTGAGTTTTCTGAGACAGGAATATCCAGTTCGGGAAATTGCTCACTGAACTCAGCCGAAAACTGGCCTTGTTGTTCATCACTCAAATTCGCTAACACCGCACCAGACTCAACGGAGGCCAATTGTTGGCTGTCACCTAATAAAATCAGTCTGGCTGAAGGCGATAAAGCTCGCATTAATTTGGCCATCAAACTGATATCGACCATCGATGCTTCGTCAATGATCAATACATCTAATGGTAAAGGACGTTCGGCATGGTAACGACCCTGGTCGTTATGCTCAGTAATGCCCAATAAGCGATGCAGCGTTTTTACTTCATAGGGATGCTGAGCACTAATCGATTGCTGCAGTCTGGCAGCGGCCTTACCCGTGGGTGCCGCCAGCCCAATATGTAGATCAGGAAATTGCTGTTGCAAACTATTAAGCATGCTTAACACAATCGTGGTTTTACCCGTGCCGGGGCCACCAGAGATAACCGCAAATTGTCTGGTCAAGGCTACAGCGACAGCGACTTTTTGCCAGTCTGTACCTCCAATCACACTGGTCCAGCGGCTAAGATCGGCATTGAGTTGTTCTATATCGATATCATCGACGGGCTGTAAACGTTGCTGAATCAGCCGAGCCACATCCTGCTCATCACGATAATAACGGTAAAGATAAACCAGGCCTTGTTCTGTCAAAATCAGTGGCGTGTAATCACCGGGCTGACCAACTGTTTTGGCCTGTGACAATATTTCCATCCAGTCAGCAACAGAATCAGGTAATACCGATTTTAAGGGCTGACAAAATGTGGGGAGTTGATGCAAATTCAGACACACATGTCCTTCAGCAATCGCTTCTGACAATATGGCTGCCGTCATGCTTACCACTGGACGCATGCCCTGTTCTTTACGATCGATATAGGCGGCAAACTGACAGGCTAATTCGCTTAAACCGTGCTGGCGTAATAACTTCAGCAAATCAGACATCGTCCACCTCAGACATGCAACGGTTGAGCGCTTCTAATAAGGCAGTCGATGGACGTTCAAAATACACACCCGCTTGACCCCAATCCGGATGCATACCCCGTATAAACAAGTAATACACACCGCCAAAATGCTGCTTAGGATCGTAATCAGTCAGACGCGTTTGCAGATAACGATGCAATGCCAAGCTGTAAATTAAATATTGCAGCGGATAGCTATGAGCCACCATGGCCTCATCTAACGCTGCCTGCCGATAATTGTCAGCCTGAGTTCCTAACCAGTTGGATTTATAGTCGGCAATATAAAAACGCCCCTCATGCTCAAACACCAGATCGATAAAGCCTTTCATAAAGCCGCTAAGATCGACAAATTGTAATGACTTCACCACCGGACTGAGAATCGGGTAATCGTCGACAAAAGGCATTAATGTCTGTTTTAAACTTTTTGCTGTTAACTGCCTTACTGGAAAGAAAAATGCCATTTCATCTAAACGCTGCTGCGGCTGAATATCACGTAAGGTCAGCCCGGTTTGCTGATTTAATTTAGTACTGACCACGGCATCCAACCAGGATGAAACGACAGCAGACCACTCATTATCAATGCCAAACTGGCTTAACGTTTTGTCTACCAAGATGGTGAGTTCTTCATTCTGCTGCTGGAAGTCCCAGTGTTCAAACAAGCTATGTAAACAGGTACCGGCATTTGCGCCTTTTGGAAACCCAAACCGATCCTGACGTGGCTCACTGCTTGGCATGTCTACTGGCAGCAACGGTGCGTCATGATCCGGTAACTCGATATGCTGCCCGTGACTCAAGCCGGTAAAGCTACCAATATGCCAGGGTGTCTGAATCTGTCCTGCAAACTGTCTCGCTTGTAATGTCTGTGCTGACACATCCGCCTGTTTGACAACCGGTGGTACATCCGCATCCCAGGTAATCACGTTCATATTGTCTTGCTGTGATGCCACCATCTGCTGCAAACTTTGTTGCATTTCACCAGCATTAACTTGTTCTAACTCAGGATGAAGCAACTGAAATAAGGCGCTTTGCTGAACGTTTTTCACAGGTGCCCACACAATCACACACTGTTCACGAGCACGGGTTAATGCCACATAAAGCAAACGTAAGTCTTCAGCTTGCTGCTCTTCAGCCATAATCGGTTGTGCTTCAGAAAAACCAGGCTCGCCAAAGGCAACACAGGCCTGATTATCGTCTGCTCGATGAAACGTCATCACTGTCGGCTGTTGATTGAACTGGCTTTGATGCCAGAGGAACGGACAAAACACAATCGGGTATTCCAGCCCTTTACTAGTGTGAATGGTAATCACTTTGACCAGTTGTTCATCACTTTCCAGCCGAATCTGAGCGGCATCGCCACTTTTATCAGCAGACTGTCGCTGTGAAGCTAACCACATCAAAATAGCTTCCATCGTATTATTGCGTCGCGTTGCATGCGCCTGAATCAATTCAGCCAAATGCAATAAATTGGTCAGTTGCCGTTCACCATCAGCTAAGGCTAACCAGTGACGTTGCACATCCAGTGCAGCCAGTAAGGCACGGAACATCACAATAAAACCGGCCTGCTGCCATTGCTCATGCAGCGAGACAAAAAAGTCTGTCTGCTTCAGCCACTGCTGTTCGTCTTGCTGAGCCTGATAAATGTCTAATGCACTTTTAGCAAATAAGGGGGTTGCTAAAGCCGTGGCAATCAGGCTGTCATTACTGGGTTGAGCAATCGCCATTAACACCCGTTCCAGCATCACCGCCTGCGGTGTTTCAAACACACTGTCACGTGACTGCTGCACACTGTTCACACCACGTGCCCGTAGTGCCTGCTGAATGGTTGTTGCCTGTTTATGGCTTCTGACTAAGACGGCAATATCACCGCCATTGAGCTGACGTTGACGGCCATCTTTATCGGTCAGCATTACCTCATCGCTGGCTGACTGATTTAACAAAGTTGCGATCTGATCGGCAGTCACATTTGCCGCATTTTGCATCATATCGCTAACATTAAATGGCGTGTCAGATGACATCCATACCCATGATAGCGGCGACAAAGCCTGGCCTGACACCGTTAAACACGCCTCATCAGCACGAGCCGCTTTCACTGGATAAAACGGAATATCGTCATACAAAAACGGCTGTGGCACGCGTTCGAACAAATGATTAACCGCCTTCACCAGACGTGGATGCGAGCGCCAGTTGGTATCCAGATTAAACTCATTGCTAGCCGCATGTTTTGCTTTCAGATAAGTAAAAATATCAGCGCCACGGAAACTGTAAATCGCCTGTTTTGGGTCGCCAACAAAAAACACCGGCTGCTCGGTGTTGGCAAAAATCGTATGAAAACAGTCGTATTGAATCGGATCGGTGTCCTGAAACTCATCAATCAATGCCGCCTGAAACTGCTCACGAATTTTAGCGATCAGCTTATCGGCTTGCGGGCCATGTAAGGCCTGTTGCAGATTAAGTAACAAATCATCAAAGGCCTGCAGTTTTAATTGCTGTTTACGTTTGGGTAACTCAGTGGCGAGATACTCTGATAATTGCTGACGTAGTTGCTGCAATTGTAACGAACGCGCCGTTTGCAGTTGTTGGTCGGTATCGAGCAAGACATCACATGCCCGCCATAAACTCAGTTCAGGTAGCTCCTGTCCCTTTTTCAGCGCCTGTGTCAGTTCAGCCTGACCAAACTTGGCAAACTTCTCAAACAATCCTGCTTGTTTTCCAGCCTGCATCAGGCTGTCCATTTCAGCTATCCAGCCACTGACACTGGCCGCACGATATTTATTACCGTTGAGCACGTTTTTATCCTGCAAAACCGCAATCGCTTCATCACGCTGTTGCCACCACAACGACTGAACGTGTTCAAACTGCTCATCATATAAAGCTTGTAATGGCTCCACCGCCATTTCCGGCAGCGGTATGACTTCAAGATAAGGTTTGCCAATCAAGCTGCTGACTGACTGCAATAACACTTCCGGGCTTTGGCGTTTTTGTAATAAATAACGGGCAAAAGCGTTATCTGCCGAGCTGACATAACGACGCCAGAAATCATCGGCAACCGCTTGTTTGAGTTCTTGTTCATCGGCCACCATTTCCATATCAAAGAAATGACCGCTTTCAAATGCAAAGTCCTGCAAAGCGCGTTGGCAAAAACCATGAATGGTGTAAATAGCGGCTTCATCAAAACTCTGAATCGCCAGTTGTAAACGTTTTATCGCCTGAGGATCTGCCTGCGCTTGTTGGCTCAGTTGTTTACGTTCATCAACCAGTCGTGCCCTTAAACGTCCGCGTAACTCTTCGGTAGCTGCACGGGTATAAGTCACCACCAGAATCTGGCTGACTTCCAGTTTCTGTTCCACCACCAGACGGCAATACAGCTCTGCCAGCGTAAAGGTTTTACCGGTGCCGGCACTGGCTTCAATTAGATTAATGCCTTTGAGTGCAACCGTGTCCACATTAAATTGGGCACTCATAATTGCCCTCCTTCAATGTGCTGCTGAATCGGCCCATAGACCTGCAAGGCAATCTCAGCAAAGTTTTCATCGAGAGGGTTTGCCGGGAAACAACATTGATAATAAGCATCGTCCTGTTCAGCCATCACAAACTCACCGGCGGGTGCCCAGGCTCTTTCAGCCGCTTGCTGGGCTTTCTCCGGTTTATCACTCAGTGCTTGTTTGGCATACGCCAGACTGGTTTTATCAAACAGTGGCAAAGGTTGTTGGCAGCCTTGCCAATATAAGTTGAGATATTGCTCCAGTAACTGACGCGCATTATCTACCGGTGTGAAACACAGCTCATCATCTTCAAAGACCAGTTGGGTGGTTAACCTCATGCCTGCTGGTTTCAGAATATTGAGGATCAAGTGTTCTAACCAGCCATTAATCAGATCGCGTCCTTTTTTACGTGATAAACGATAGCGCAATAGCCCTGCTTCACTGAGATTATCGAGCTGACCACTGATGTTGAACTCACCTATCTCAAGTTCAAAGGGTAAAGCCGGTAAACGTTCATCACCCAGATAGGGCATTAATGTCTCTACAAATGCCTCAACTTTACGGTTTTCCTGATGAAGCCATTCTTCGCCAAACTCACCTTGAGGTAACATGCCAGTGGCGTGTACTAGTTCAGAAATATGGGTTTCAGTGGTTTGGCTGAGTTTACTTTCCAGCAGCCATTGTCTGAGCTGCCAGGCTTCCAGCCCGTTTAACTCAAACGGTTCACGACTACTCAATTCATCTTCATCCAGTTCCAGTCTGACGCCTAAACGTTCACGGCAAAGAAACCGGGCCGGATGCATAAAAAACTGGCTGAGTTGCATCAAGCTAATGTCTCGCCATGACGCATCAGGTTCTGGTAATGGTTCTGCAAACCATAATGTAGATTCAGTTTTTGTGTCTGGTTTGGGACATTGCAAGGCATTAAAACTAAACAGCTTGTCATGCTGCTGATCAAAATAACGGCGACTAAAGGCTTGCAGTGGATGATGTGTCACCAGCTGTTTTATGACTGAATCGCCCTGCTCAGTGACAAACCGTTCATCCAGATAATCCAGCAAATCGCTAATCAACACAGACGGTGGAATCTCCGCATTATCGGTAATGCTGGCGCCGATATAACTGATATAAAGCGTTTGTTGAGCAGACAATAAGGCTTCCAGGAACAGATACCGATCATCATCACGACGTGAACGATCACCTTCGCGATGATGGTGCGCCAACAGATCAAAACCTAAACTCGGCTGACGACGTGGGAACACGTCATCATTCATACCAATCAGACAAACTACATCAAATGGAATACTACGCATCGGCACCATGCCGCAGAAGGTAACGCCATGCCCCATAAAACGATGACTATTATCTAAGGGTTCCAGATGGGATTGCTGCCAGCTTAAGATCACATCAATGCCAATCGTTTCCTCAAAGCCAGCTAAATCGGTACTTTCAATCAAGCGATCAAGTTGGCTACGGATGGAAATCAGCTCACGTTCGGCCAACGGATCATCCAGCTGTTCTGCCTCAAAGAAGGTATCCAGACAACGGTTTAAATGCTGTTGCCAATCATGGGGTGTTCGTGGACGGCTGAGCTGTTGTCGCCAGTCATCCAGTGCAGAAATAAACTGTGATACTGCCGCCACAATCCGGGCTTTATCACCAGTAATGCCATCCATAGCAAGTTGGCCGTCAAACAAGCGCCAGGGTTCGCCCTGCTCGGTCAGCGGCATAGCGTACCCCAGTAATAAACGGTCTAAGCCGGCACGCCAGGTATTGGCATCATTAGCTGGTAACTCCAATGCCATTTTATCTTTGGCATCGTGACCCCAACGAATCCGGGTTTGCTGACACCATTCGCGTAACCACAATAAAGCCGCTTCATCCAACTGAAAACGCTGTTGAATGGCCGGACACTCCAGCAAAGCCAGCACACTTTCCACATCAAACCGTGACTGTGGCAACGCTAAAATACTGAACCAGGCATTGAGTAAAATACTTTCTTGCTGACCGCTGCTATCAGCAATACTAAATGGAATCGCATGAGCCGGATCAGCCGCACCGAATACCGCTTCAATCCAGGGGGCATACACATCAATATCGGGCGTCATCACCACAATATCCGTAGGTGATAAATCGGGCTGCTGTTCAAACATCGCCAACAGCTGATCTTGCAGAATTTCCATTTCTCGCATCGAGCTATGACAGACTTGAATCAGGATAGAGTTATCATCAGCACTCACTGTTTGCTGCTGTCCAACATCCAGCTCAAACATATCGGCTTTCAACATGCCCAGCATGGTATCGGGGTGTGGCTCTGCAAAACAGGTTTCCGCCTCATGAGGCAGTTCCTGACACTGACGAAAGAACTCCTGCCCTTGTTTGCCCAGGCTCGCTAATAATGGATGACCTACATCTGCATTCAGCTCTGGTTCGGGCTCTTCCAGCATGAGTTCCAATTGCTGACGCTGTTGCTGTTTGGCATCAATTAAATCGCCCCAATAATGTTGACTGGGGGATAAATAAAACAGCGTGATATCGACAAATTTCGCCATTAAAGCAAAGGTCTGCAAATACACGGGTGGTAACGAGGAGATGCCAAAAATACTGAGTCGTTCAGGAAGGCCGGCCGGCTTTTCGATAGCCGATTGTAATAGATGATTAAGCTGGTTTAACAATCTGGCCCGATGCATAGGTTCGGGATCATCCGCCGTGATTTTTTGCCAGAGAAGCCCTTGCCAGTTATCGCTTTTTCCCTGCTCCCATTCTGCAATCCAGTCTGGTCGGTACATCAGGTACTGATCATAGGTATCCGCCAGCCGTTCGGCTAATTGAAAACGTTTTAATTCATCCGTTTGTTCACCTAAATAAGCGGCAATCGCACTAAATTCCGGCTCATCTGCTAACTCGGGCAACAGGGCAAATAAACGCCAGCTAATCGGTGCTTTGGCATAAGGTGAATGCAGAGGAATATCCGGCCAGATTTGCCGAAATAAACGCCAGATATAGGCAGAGGGAAAAGGAAACTCCGTATTGGCACTAATACCATGCTCATTGGCTAGATACAGTGACAACCAGCGAGCTAGCTCGTTACTCTGCACAATAATATTTTCCTGCTCAAACGGACTGAGCGGCGCGGACTGAAGCTGTTCAGCAAGCCAGGCAGCCAGTTGTCTGCTGTCATTACTGTAAACCATCTTCAGCATGTGGATTCCTTCACGTCAAAAGCCACATATTACGGGATGTTGCGGTTGAAACAAACTGCTTTGAATGTCAGAACAAGGGCTGAAGCTAACACCATTAAAAATAAGGGCTTATCTGCTTTATAAAAAACAGCTGAACAGCCAAGCCTCAGGTCATCCCGCCCATTCGAGCTTACTTAGCATTTTCTATGATGTTTGTTTGTGGCATACCTCACATTATTTTGAAAATTCATCACATTGTCATAATCCATCATTATCTTGAGCGTCATCTCTATTACCTGACTTGGAGTTAACGTGAAACATACACATAAACTACTGATTGCTTCGATATTAACCGCTTTATACAACGCACCCGTGCTGGCAGAAGATTGTGTTGCCGGTGGTACAACTGGCTCCCCTACCCTGACTTGTACTTCAGCTGACAGCAATAATATTGATGATAAGCGTGATAATTTGTCAGTGACCGTTGAAAATGGTGCAGAAATCGTCGATGAAAAAGATCGACCTGTGCAATTGAAAGGGTCAAACCAGACTGTCTATAACTATGGCCTTATCGAAAGCGGCGATGATGATGCTATTCGCGCTAAAGGTGCCAACCTGACCATTGATAACTCAGGCATGATTATTGGTGGTGATCGCGGTATTCGCCTGCAGGACAAAGCAAGCAATTTCACCTTAATTAATCGTGAAACAGGACAAATCTTCGCTGAAAATCAAGCCGTAAGATTAGATGATGACACCGAACTGAAAAATGCACACATTACTAACTATGGTCAGATCGAGAGTGAAAAAGGTCGTGCTATTCAGAGTCGTGGTGCAGGCACAACAGTCATTAACTACGGGACATTACGTGGTAATGAAGAAGTGGTTGAAGCACGCGAAGACTTCACCCTTGAAAATCACGGCACCATCGCCCTGAATGGTTTGTCATGGAACGCAGCAACAAAAACCTGGACAAATACTGGCGCCACGGATGATGAAGATGGTGTGCAATTTGCCAGTGGCACCGCAGATAACTATGGTGTGATTTTGGGCACCGATGACGGTATCGATATCGACGAAGGCAAAGTACACAACCATGCTACTGGTGTCATTGTTTCAACCGGTACAGAAAGTGACCCTTTAAATGGGGGTAATGGTATTGATATTGATCCACTTTTCGAACCGAATGTAGGTGATGTTCGCACAGCCGGTCCACTGACCATCATCAATGAAGGTTACATCGAAGGCGTTCATGCCATTGGTTCGGATGATGCCAGTACTTCTGAAGTTACCGTCACCAACAGTGGTACTTTAGTCGGTCGTTCAGGCACAGCTATACATTTTGCGCCCAATCAAGGTAACAGCAGCCTGACACTGACAGGTAACAGTGAAATTATCGGTGATGTGATGTTCGGTAGCGGTGACGATATGGTGATCGTTGACGGACTCACTGCCACAGGTGAGCTGAGTTCAGGTATCTTCGATGGCAGCTTGGGCAATAACAGCATTATCTTCAAGGACTTTGAACTGTCAGATATTTTGTCATTTGAAATATCAGATGCACTTGTCTACCTGTCATTAGGCGTCGATAGTGGCGAGCTGTTATCAGGCAAATTCAAAAACTTCTCATCATGGGGTTTTGGTGATGGCATGTTCTCTACTGAGTATCTTGCCAGCCAGTTCGCTAACCCAAGTGCCGTACCATTACCTGCAGCACTGCCATTGTTTGCTTTTGGTCTGATTGGCATGTGGGCGGGTCGTTCACGTCTTACAGGTTCTAAAGCGGCCTAGTTCAGTTATGGTTAAACACTGACAGCAGCATAAGCAGTATTCAGGGCCAGTTTAAACATCTTTTTTCGTGTTTAAACTGGCCCTGAGTTTTATCGGTTTTGCTTAACTTTATATGTGATGTTTATGCAACTAAACTCGCTTTACGACGCAAACCCAAAAAGCCGAATAAGACCGGTGCCAACAAGAAAAACGCGGCAGGAATAGGCACAGCACTCACAGCCTGACTTATCACAAGATTCGCAAAGGTATCGCCAAATACCACTTCAAAATTAAAACCACTTATCGCCGGTAAAATAATGCTGTCAAAACTACCGACGATGCTGGCAAAGGTCAGGAAGTTAAATGTGCCTTCTTGCACATCATCACCAATAAACTCAAAGCTTAATAAACCAGCCAGCGAAGCGACACCCGAAATATCCAGCAGATCGGAGTGCGTTTCATCAAACTCCACAACCATCGAACCAAATTCACCTTGCGTGTAATTACCATTAATCGTCATCGTACCGACCGAATTACCGGCGGTCAGACTGGCATAGTTGTCATACCCGGTACCATTTACCGTCACAAGGCTGTTAATGGTGCCGGTTCCTGACAAGTTACCCCCATTAATATTGACGCTGGTTTGGCTCATGACACCATTGTTGATAGTTTGACCTGCGGTTTGAGTGTAATCACCAACCCAGGCACCACTACCGACCAATTTCGCTTTTTCATTGTTAATAAACGTGCCAGTGTTAACGAAGGCGTTCTGGTTATATATCGATTTATTATTCGTCATCACACCATTGTTCACCACGGTGTCATTAATAGCATTGGTCAAGACATAGTTATTCGTCATTGAACCCTGATTAATTAAGCGACCTGCGTTAGTGAATGTGCCCTCATTATTCAGCGTGCCATTATTCACCAGGGTAGAAGCAATGTAGTTATTTAATTTACCGGCGCGGCTATTGGTCAAAATGCCATTATTAGTAACGGTCCCACCTCTGTAACTCGATAAAGTACCGGTATTGGTGAGAATATCGTTATTGCTCAATTGTCCGTTATTGCTAAAGGTGCCCTGATTCAGAAATTCAGCCTGATTATCAATTTGGCCATCATTGATCCATCTGCCACTTTTATTCTCTATATAGCCTGTATTGGTAATCTGACCACTTGCTGCATTATTCAAATCACTGACATGCGTTGTCATGCTTCCCGTGTTTAGCAAGATGCCAGAATTATTTAAATCACTGTATTTACCATAAAAAGTACCATTATTAATAAAGGTACCCTGATTAGCTAAAACAGGATCTACAGAAAAAGGCCAGCCTATCACTGACAACTCACTATCATTTTGAAACTGTGTTCCGGACACAATGCTTGTCGTGGCATCATCATCAATCGTTAAAGGCGAAGTGTTTATTCCAGATAAAACACCATCAGCACTGGCGGCAGCGCTTAATAGGAGTGATGATGTAAATAAGGTCGTGAATAAAGAACGTTTTAGAAATTGAGTATGCATGTTCTGAGTCTCTCTCGGTCTATGTAACTCAGCCACCTTAAGAGCTTAAGGTCTGTAGCTTTCCGTCCTCAGCTCACGCTGAGTTTGGCAATAATGATATGGGCATCCAACCCAGCCAGGATTGATGATATAGAGACAGCTACAACGGCACTATCCGATTTTCGCAAACGTATAAATTAATGAGAGACGGGCATTGAGGATAATATTTTCTGACTCGTATATGATGTGCTTTCACATACCTAAGACGGAATAATAAGGGATAGCTATTTTGGTTTTTCGTTACTTTATTTGCCTGCTTTTTTTGATATTACAGGCCTGCTCATCCATACCCACCACACAAAACCGCACTGATACGGCAGTTCGTTTAGCTCAGCTCAATGGCTGGAAATCCCAGATCATCACTACAGCCTCATTTAACTTGCAAAGCTTTATCCCTGAAAAAATCTCACCGTCCGAAGAGTTAACCATTTACATAGAAGGTGATGGTTTAGCCTGGCTGAGTCGACGGAAAATGTCTTCAGATCCGACCCCTATCGATCCATTAACACTCAAGCTCGCACTTCTCGATAACCATGCCGTCTATCTGGCCCGCCCATGCCAATATGTGTGGTCTGGAGGCTGTGAACAGCGTCTGTGGACTTCAGCCCGCTTTTCTCCTGAGGTATTACAAGCGATGAATCAAGCCGTGGATAAGTTAAAAGCCCAATATCAGGCTTCTTCTTTACGGCTTATTGGTTACTCTGGGGGGGGTGCTGTCGCGACGTTATTAGCGGCTGAGCGAGACGATGTTTCTCAGTTAGTCACTGTGGCAGGTAATATTGATACTGATTACTGGACGACATTACAGCATATTTCTCCGTTAACAGGCTCATTAAATCCAGCAGACCAGTGGCCTTCATTACAGGCCATTCCACAAATTCATTTTGTGGGGAGTGAAGATAAGATCATGCCCGTTGCTGTGGCTAACGCATACCAGCAACATTTTCCTCAATCAAAGCGCCCCACTGTAAGAGTAATCACCGGTATGACTCATCATTGCTGCTGGGTTGAGCACTGGCCAGAGCTATTGCAGGAAATATCTGCCGCTAAGAAACCTGCCCCTTAATTAAATGCTCGACGTAATGTCGCTGACGGTAGCTCGCCAAATAACTGTAGATAATCATTGGAAAACCGCCCTAAATGCCAGAAGTGCCAGTCGCTGGCTACTTGCGTCACCGTCATATTAATATCTGTAGGCCTGAGCAATTGGGATCGCACTCGATTTAACCTCAAGCGATAAAGGTAGGCATTAGGGGTGATGCCCATTACTTTTTTAAAGTGATACTGCAAGTTACGCTGACTGATACAGACATCTTTACAAATATCGATAATGGTTGGGCAAATATGACTGTCCAGCTTAGCGTGAATATAGTCGATAGCTAATCTCACTGATTTAGCCGCTCTTCGCCGTGCCACGACATCAGTTTCTTGCCCATCAAAAAGTAAGGATGAATCTAATGACAGCAGCACATGTTCCATCACAGAAGTATTTAAATGTTTTTGCTGCTCTGGCTGACGGTCATCCGAAGACATCGCTGATAATTGATATAGGTAATCAGTAAACAGCTCTAACGGTTGTCGATTTACACCATCAAATACTAAAACACTGTCCACAGGCATTTCCCACTGCCGTGGATTCATCGCTCTGGCAGACTCAAGTAAGGCCGATTGTTCGAATCGAAAATAGACCGTTTCAGCATTTCCCTCAGCCTGGATATCGACTTCAACATTAGCTGGCAAGAAAAATAGTGAATTCTCAAAGGCATTATATTCAGATACTCGTACCTGATTTTGTGTGGTACGTTCGAAGGAGATGGTACAAAAGTCTTTTTCGATGATGGCGCGTTTATGTACGACCTGATTTTGCTGCTCGAACACCACTCTGAACGCCTCATTACCCACTTCACGGTAGTGCCCATAAAACTGACCTGCGGATAACTGGTTAATCTCAATCGGTAACCAATCTTGCACAAGCTGCTGTTCATAAGCATCAAACAAAGGCTGATCACAATACACAAGCGCTTGTGTCGGTATCATATTAATGTGTTGGCACAGGTATATGAACTAAGCATACGAAGAAAAAGCCATAAAAGAAGGTAGGCAATGAATATACCTTAATTCAATTACTTATGGCATATAAAACAAAAAAGCCTCAGCAGAATCTGCCGAGGCTTTTTATCTTGGGCGATTAAATTTAGCTTAGAACGACAAACGTAATTTCACAGAAGCCGTTTGATTTAAAAAGTCTTCACGACCTTCAACATCATATTGAGCCGTGATATCGGTGTAGTCGTTTATGTTAAAGGTGGCAACGACACCCGCTCTGGCTAACCACGGTGAAGGGTCAATACCTTCTGTTGTGAAGGCAGTACCACCACCGGTATACGATGCCGTCATACTGGTATCGTCATTGATGAGGTCATAACCGATACCCATATTCGCTAGTAAGGTGGTCTTATCATTTAACTGGTGGTCGATATCAGTTTGTGCCATAAGCTGACATCAATACCCTTACGAAGCAGTAAAAAGAAAGAAGCAATGGCAGAAATAAACAATGTAATAACCAGAACAAGGATGATAGTACGAAGATCAGGTAACAAAACACACTCACTGTTTAAAACTGACATAGATGATATGTCAGCGAACTCAATCGATATACGATGGTAGAAGGATATAAAGCAAATACAAATTATGGCAAATCTTGACGCTGAAATGAAAAAAGCGATCAGAATCAAACCGCATTTCAAATAAAATCATAAGGGCCTGCCCAAAAAGATGACGCTTTATTCTTGGTTATTTCTGTTTATTTATGCCACTTTCACAGCCATTATGTGTCAATACACCTACAGCAAAATAATCAAAGGACGAATATGACGAAGATATATCATAAAAACGACGCGGCCATTTCTGAGCTTGATGAACTGCAATATCACGTCACTCAGCAATGTGGCACTGAACCTCCGTTTAACAATGCCTACTGGGATAATAAAGAACCGGGCCTCTATGTCGATGTGGTCTCTGGCGAGCCCTTATTTACCTCATTAGATAAATACGACTCGATGTCTGGCTGGCCCAGCTTTACACGTCCACTCGACGCCAATAATATCACTGAGCATAGTGATAACACACTAGGAATGGTCAGAACCGAGGTGCGTTCAAAATTCGGTGACTCGCACCTGGGTCATGTATTCCCTGATGGCCCTGAAGAACAGGGTGGTTTGCGTTACTGTATTAACTCGGCCAGCTTACGTTTTATTCCAAAAGACCAGTTAGCCGCTGAAGGTTATGCTGACTACCTGCCCTTGTTTGATAATGACGAATCAACGGATACCGACACCATTGAAACCGCCATCTTAGCCGGTGGCTGCTTCTGGGGAATGGAAGAATTATTCCGTCATCAACCCGGCGTGATCAATACCCGCGTTGGCTACACCGGCGGCCATGTACCTGATGTCACCTATAAAGTTGTCAAACAAGGCGACACCGGACATGCTGAGGCGATTGAAGTGATGTTTGATTCTTCACAAACCAGCTATCGTGACATCCTGGAGTTTTTCTTTATGGTGCATGACTCCACCACCAAAAACCGCCAGGGAAATGATATCGGTGACAGTTACCGCTCGGCTATTTTTGTGGAAAATAGTGAACAAGCCAAAGTCGCTAATGAGTTAATAAAAGAACTCGATGCCAGCGGCATTCTCCCCAGCCCCATCACTACCGAAGTCACCAAAGCCGGACCATTTTACGAGGCCGAACCCGAACACCAGGACTATTTACAACATTATCCGAATGGCTATACATGTCATTGGATTCGTAAAGACTGGAAGTTGAAAAAGTAAAGCTTAGATAAATCACACACTCGGGCATCCAATCTGGATGCCCTTTTGTATGCCTATCTATTTTCCAGACCTTAAGCATCACAACTAAGAGCTAGTCCACTAGCATTTGACCGAAAAATAAATTTGCTTAAAAACGTAGGTTGGGTAGAACCTGTGAAACCCAACAAATCCTATACTTGAATATATATTTTGGGTTTCGTACCTCAACCCAACCTACAGTGCTGGGTGCCCTTTTTATGCCTAACAATAAAGCACTTCGCTTCCCTTTCTTTGGCTTGACAAAAAACGCTAGTGAGTTTGTATTTAAGCTATTGCCAGAAAACACAAAATAAGTCAGAGTTAAACTTAATTCAGAAAATATGGAAGGTTTCATGAATACTAATAAGTTGGCTTTATTTTTCCAGCCAAGCTCACCATTCCGGCTCTATTTCCCAAAAAAATAATCGCGTTTTTATTAATAAACAGATACTTAAGAAATCTAAACCAGTATTACAGAGCGACTTCTTTAATATTTATTATGAAGCCAGAGGCTTCATAAAAGACACTGTTATAGCGAATGAAGAAATGAACACTTTCTCAGAGACGACAAGAAGGAATATTTTTGCGGTTGCTGTTGGCCCGCTGGCTCTTGTGCCTGCCATCGTTCTGGCAACGCTGGTTAATGTGCTATTCCAGGGTGCTGATTCAGACTGGCAGGGTGCCATTGTGTCTGCCCTGTTTGTTTCAGTTGTCGGCCTACTTATCGCATATCCGTTAGTCGTCGTTCTGGGTGTTCCTGCAGTTTTGGTTCTTCTGCGCTATCAAAGGCTGGGCTTTTTCCCACTGACAATTCTTGGCTTGCTTGGCGCACTGCCCGTAACATTGTGGCTTGCGCCGTCGTTGCAAAGCTTTCTGATGTTTGGCTATTGTTCAACTGCGGTTGTTTTAGGATGTTGGTGTGCATACAAATACGCAAAGCTATAAAACACACTGTTATAAGTACTGGTAGCTATGAAGTATTTTGTTTCTGTAATAGCCAACGCTCTGTTTCTTAGGCTTTCTTTAGCAGGGCTTTTGTCGACCTGTATGTGGGGCTGCCCAAACACCGGAATACAGTTGGTTTTTAAGATCTCTTCTATCTGCTTGTTGGTTAGCCTCTCGCTGATTATCTACCGTTGGGTAACGAGCAGGCGCGGCGGTGAAACTAGCAATGAGGGCTGATGTGCCAACCCCTTATAACAAGGCCATTAAATTCGTTACGGCCACGAAAAGCACGGCCTCCACCGGACTGCCTTCGCGTTGCTTCGGCAGCGTTTTATGGCGGAGTTAAAGGCTTTGAGAGTGGAGTTAAATTTGGGCATCGAAGAAAATGGATTTGAGATGCACTCTAGCTTTCTATGTAACGACTCTATTAATGAAATAACTACTGAGATTGAAGCGTTAGATTCAGACTTCCCGAAACATGGAATTCGCAACGCTGAGAAGAAACTCAGCTCTGTTAGAAATCTCGTCGAGTCAGACTTGCTTCTAGAAAAGGCCAGGATTTATCTCACAGGAAAACCTGAAGTAGTGCGAGTTATTGTCTTTGATAAAACGGCCGATAAGAACTGGCTTGTTACTTGGCATCAAGATAAGACAATTTCAGTTAGTGACAAGAAGGAGGTTGATGGTTGGGGGCCTTGGACTTTGAAAGATGGGGTTCACCATGTTCAACCTAAGCTAAATGTCTTGGAGGAAATGGTAACTTTCCGCATTCATCTAGATGATGCGAATGAGAGCAATGGCTGCCTAAAAGTAATACCTAAGAGTCATAAATTGGGCATTCTCAGCAAAAATGAACAAGATCGTATTGTTGCTGAATCAGAAGCATATATCTGCTCAGCTAAATCGGGAGACTTATTAGTGATGCGGCCACATTTACTGCATTCATCAAGCAAAGGCACAGAGCCAAATCACCGTCGTATTGTTCATATAGAGTACAGTAGCTTTCAGTTACCAATCGGGCTAGCATGGACTTAACACTGGCATGCTCCAAAATGGACACAGTCCTGATAAGGAATTAGATGAAATCATTAGAAAAGCTCAAATTTTGGTCCACTGTCGTTGCGATTATCTCAATCATTTTGATGGCAGTTTCTGTAATCGGTGCGGTTTGGACAGCTATGCCACTATCTGATGTATTCGTCAGGGTTGGGGCATCATTTTTTGTTATTTTTCTACTTTCTCTATCCATACAAAATTTAGCTAAAGGACTTTGTTCTGAAAATCAAAGTGACGATTAATTTTGAGTCTGAAAAAAGTTATAGGCATAAACAAGTGCCGTATTGATGAAGGAAGTGAACATAATGCATAACAAGGAATCAAATGACATCTGCACAAAAATTTAGATTTTGGTCTGCTATATCTGCGATTGTTTCTATCGTATTGGTGGCAGTTTGCGTCATTGGAGCAATTTGGGCATCTCCACCCGTGTTTGTCATCTTGAGCAAAATGGGAGCAACCTTTTTTGTAATTTTTCTTCTGTCTTTATTTATTCAGAATGTAGCAAAAGGTTATTGTTCTGATGATTAATAATCAAACATTCAAACACTATAAACCAATTGATTTCGACTTGAGGCAAGGCTGACATGTCAGACGATATACAAAATAACCACGCCATGCCAGCAGATGCCAGCCCCGAATTACTGTCAAACGATATACCTGCTACCACCATATTTAAGTCGAGTTCGCACTGGGCTGTAGTCGGTATATTTTTACTGCTGTTACTGGCCAGTATTGCTCACGCTCGTGATTTTCTCGTGCCGGTAGCGCTTGGTGTGTTATTGGCACTGGTATTTAGTCCGGTGCGACGTTTCCTTGAACGCAGACGGCTACCACCAGCTATCTCCGCTTTTATTATTGTATGCGGATTGATGACGCTAATAGGCTTGGGCTTAAGTACGCTCGCTGATCCTGTACAGCGTTGGATTAAAGAAGCCCCCACCATCGGCTTTAAAATAGAACAGAAATTGCGTGGTGCCAACCAGTCAGCAAAAGAAGTCATTGATGCTGGTAAACAGATTGAGCAGATCGCTTCACTAGAAAACGAGACAGAGCAAGTACAGAAAGTCTCACCACGCGAGCCAGGAGTGCTTGTCAAACTCGCTACTTCGGTGCCTGAAATTCTGGCGCAAATGGTATTCACCCTAGTGTTGCTGTTCTTTCTGCTGGCCTCAGGTGATATGTTTTACGAAAAGCTAGTACACATCATGCCGACGTTTAAAGATAAACGTAACGCGATCAAAATTAGCTATGACATTGAACGTAAGTTGTCGAATTACTTATTCACTATCACCCTTATTAATGCTGTGCTTGGTATAGCGGTTGGAGTATCAATGTGGCTACTGGGCATGCCAAATGCCATCTTATTCGGAGTGTTAGCGTTCGCCTTTAATTTTGTGCCTTACCTTGGTGCTATTGTCGGCGTTGTGATCGCGGCTCTCGTGGGATTGCTTACCTTTGACCATACCGGTACCGCACTGCTTCCGGCCCTCACTTATTTGATCCTAACTATTTTTGAAGGGCAGATTGCCACACCATATTTCGTTGGTCGGCGTTTAGAAATGAACCCCGTCGTGATTTTCCTCTCGGTCGCATTATGGGCCTGGCTGTGGTCGATTGTGGGTATGTTAGTAGCAGTGCCATTATTGGTTGCTGTTCGCACCTTTTGCGAACATATCCCCAGCTTACAGGCATTTGGTACTTTTCTCTCGGCACGGGGTAGTGAAAATTTTCATCCAGAAAATGCCGAGACAGAAACCTGATGTGAGACTAGAGGAAAAATAGAGATAGCGTCGGGAAAGAGAAGCTTGAAATCAAGAAACAAAATCAAACACTCTGACACTATTGGTTATAAGTCTTGGCAAAAGAATGTGTGTTTATCTGAGTTAATTTATACGCGAACAGAAGAAGGCCGCAGAAGACTATTAAAAGCAAAAATGAAATCTTTTTCGTCGGCATTCGAAAATGAAATAAAGAGACAAGATAGATGGCAATAAGGCTTGGAAACCATTTGTCTGATTATGCAAAAATCAAATGCTCTGACCCTATTGGTTCTATTAATTTTAATAGCTATTGATTCAAAAGAGAATCAGGAATTATGGAAACTACTCATCGCGAAATTGTTAATTATTGGATAGGTCACCAAAGCGAATGTGGTCTGTCCGTCGATTGGAGAGAAGCAGAAAAACTTTGTTGGCGTTGTGCGCATAAACGAATGCTTCAACGTTGCCATATTATTCCACGTTCCCTTGGTGGAGATGAAAGCCCTAGCAACCTAGTGCTCTTATGTGCTCAGTGTCATGCGGAAGCCCCAAATGTTAATGATCCTGAGTTCATGTGGGTATGGCTTCGAGCTCACGCTGTTAGCTTTTATGGCACTTATTGGCTTGAGCGCGGAATTCGCGAGTACGAATTTGTTTATGGTGAAAAACCGTTCTCTGGACTCACGAATACTGATGAGCTCATGAAAAAAGTTATGGACGTCGCTCAGCAAATATTTCAAAAGACCAGTACCCATTGGGGTCAAGGAAAGATCAACCCTGCTACTTGGGCATGGGTTTTTCGCCAGATCGATGAAGAAGCACGCGAGACAATTGATTAGAGAACTCTATGACTAAATGAACTATAAATATCAGAGGGTGCATGCACCAGCTTTATAGTTAAGAAACCAATGCGATCAGAGCGTTTGATTTTTTGAGAAATAATATAACTGGCAATATGAAGAATCAAACATACTTGTAGCATAAAAAGCTATTGGAATTAAGTTGAACCTCTCAGTACAAATCAGGACTTTGAAAAGCTCCTCTTCCCCCGTCTATTACCGCTAAAAATTTACTGTATTTTATGGGTTAAGTGGACACGTGTTTGAGCGAAGCGAGTTGGTGTTCACGCCATAAAATACAGTAAGTTTTTAGAGATAAGGCAATATCGGGTGCCCTTTTGTTTGGTTCGTTTATTTTGGGCATGCACAAATTCGTCTGGAACGAATTTGGACGCCAGAGGCGCCCGTAGGGTGAGTGACATGGATGTCACGAATCAAATTAAATGAACGCCTTGCGGCAGCTTGTCGTTTTAAACAAAGAAACTATTCGTTGGGTTTCGTTCCTCTACCCAACCTACATACCCCATAGTTTTTATTATAAAAATCAAACCATTATACAGATTAACATATTCTCTTATAGTTTAAAGAAGGGTGCGCTTGCGCGCACCCCGGATGAGTTAGGCTGCTTTAGAAGTGTCGGCTTTTTTATCTTCCACATCATGTTCCAAAGCTTTGTTAACCGTTTGATTAATCGGAATCGATTTAGGCTTCATCGCTTCAGGAATTTCTTTCACAAGGCTGATAGTCAGTAAGCCGTTGGAAAGATCAGCGCCAGTCACTTCGACGTAATCAGCAAGGTTGAACTTACGTTCAAATGAACGATAAGCAATACCTTGATGGAGGTATTTACGCTCTTCTTTAGCCGCTTTTTCACCTCTTACAGTCAGCACACCATTTTCAACCTGAATATCAAGCTCCTCTTGGGTAAAGCCGGCAACGGCTAGTGTGATGGCATAGCGGTTGTCCTCAATAAGCTCGATATTGTAGGGAGGGTATCCACTGGAAGTGGAGTCTGCAGTGAGTGCATGGTTAATCAGTGATCCCAAACGATCAAAACCAACACTACTACGATAAAGAGGGGTTAGGTCAATTGCATTCATGGTATATCCTCCGTTAGAAGCAATATAAAACAAAAACAATCAATGGTGAGGGCCCCTTCATGGCAGCCTCTCACGTTATTTTTAATAAGGTTTGACCCAGCAGAGTTCAAGTCTTTTTATGAAATTTTTATCTGGTCAATGTGAAAATGGCAATGCACTTGTCAGCACAAAGGGGATATGAAAAGCTTCCATTCTCCCGTCTATTGCCGCCAAAAATTAGGGTTGGTTGATGGATTAAGTGGTCGAGTGTCTGACCGAAGGGAGTTATCGACCACGCCATCAAACAAGGCTAATGTTTGGATCAAAGGCAATATTGGGTGCCCTTTTGTTTGGTTCGTTTATTTTGGGCAAGCAAAATAAATGAACGCCTCGCGGCAGCCTGTGATTTAAAAATAAGAAACTATCCATTTGGTTTCTTTTCTCAACCTAACCTACCGCATTTAGCTTATAAAAAAAGGGAGTTAGCTTCGGCTCACTCCCCTCTTTTATCATCCACTAATTCTTAAACCCTAGTGCTTAGTGCAACGTATTGGGTTCACTTGCTGAAGCGACGGTGTCATTAAATAACTTGGCGACATCGACTTTATCAAAGGTGTAATGCTGATTACAGAATTCACAGGCGACTTCGATCTCACCTTCGGTGACGATAATATCATCGGCCTCTTCCTGCCCTAACATGGCGATGGTTTCTTCTACGCGCTGACGTGAGCAGGTGCAGGAGAAACGTAAATCAGTTGGTTCGAACAGTCTGACTTGTTCCTCATGGAATAAACGATGTAATAAAGTTTCTGACTCTAATGTCAGCAATTCTTCATCGGTAATCGTGCTTGCCAGTTGACTGATACGGAACCAGTCTTCCTGAGCATCTTCACGTTGATTTTCTTCGCTGGGTAGCTGCTGCAAGAATAAGCCTGCGACATTATGTTCATTCGCTGACAGCCAGATTTTAGTGGCTAATTGCTCGGAGTTTTCGAAGTAGTTTTCCAGGGTTTCAGCTAAGTTAACACCTTGCAGACTGACTACGCCCTGATAAGGTTGTTTGGCTCCTTCCTGCTCAATGGTAATTGCTAAGGTACCGCCACCCATCATATCAGTCAGGCTGGCATCGTCGGCGATCTCCCCATCCCACTGAGCGAGTGCACGTAAGGTATCTTTACTGGTGCATTCCACCATCATCAATGAAACAGGGCCTTCAGAACGCACTTGTAATACCAGTCGGCCAGTGATTTTGACTGTGGCGGCTAACAGTGCTGCCGCCCCCATCATTTCACCTAAGACATTGCGTAAGGCTTGAGGGTAGTCACGGCGATTTAACACTTCCTGCCAACTTTCCTGCAAGTTGACCCACTCACCGCGAATCGCTGCATTGTCAAAAATAAAACGTTGTAAACAATCTGATTTCACTGCTGTGATACCTATTTCTTTAAGTTTGGGAATGGGTGTCATACGACAAATGGCTAAAACGAAATAATGACATTTCGCTCATCCAATAAAAAAGCCGGACAAATGTTTGCCCGGCTATTCTATCGCATCTGCGGTGTTTAACTAAGCAATCTTCAACAAAATCTCGTTGATACGTTTGACATAGGTGGCTGGATCTTCCAGTTGCCCACCTTCTGCCAATAATGCCTGGTCAAACAGAATCGATGTCCAGTCGGTAAAGCGACTTTCATCGGATTCATCTTTCAGTTTCACGACCATCGGATGCTCAGGGTTCAGCTCCATAATCGGTTTAGTCCCTGCCACATCCTGACCGGCTGCTTTTAACATACGCTCAAGATTCATACTCATATCGTAGTTATCAGCGACTAAACAGGCTGGAGAGTCTGTTAAACGATGCGTGATACGTACATCTTTGACTTTGTCTTCCAGTGATTTTTTCACTCTTTCCACTAAGTCTTCGAAGTTTTTATCGGTTTCTTCGTGCGCTTTTTTCTCTTCTTCGTCTTCCAGCTCACCTAAGTCCAGGTCACCTTTAGCGACTGATTGCAGGTGTTTATCATCAAACTCAGTCAGAGAATTCACTAACCATTCATCGACACGATCCGTCAGCAATAAGACTTCAATACCTTTCTTACGGAAAACTTCCAGATGCGGGCTGTTTTTCGCTGCCGCGTAGCTTTCTGCAGTGATGTAGTAAATCTTCTCTTGCTTGTCTTTCATCCGGCTGACGTAGTCTTCCAGAGAAACCGTTTGGTCTGACGAGCCAGATTCGGTAGTGGCAAAACGGAATAGTTTCGCCAATGTTTCTTTATTAGCAAAGTCTTCGCCCGGACCTTCTTTTAACACCTGACCAAATTCTTTCCAGAACTCAGCATATTGCTCAGGTTCGTTTTTCGCCAGTTTACTCAGTTCGCTCAGAACTTTTTTCACTGACGCGGCACGAATGGTGTCAATGGTTTTGCTGCTTTGCAGAATTTCACGTGACACATTCAGTGGCAAGTCATTGGTATCCACCACACCACGAATAAAGCGCAGGTAACGTGGCATCAATTGTTCGCTGTCTTCCATGATAAAGACGCGTTTTACATACAGCTTGATGCCGTGCATGCGGTCACGGTCCCACAAATCAAATGGGGCTTTTGACGGAATGTAGAGCAGTGAGGTGTATTCGATATTGCCTTCGACTTTGTTATGACTCCACAGCATGGGGTCCTGATAGTCGTGAGCGATTTGTTTGTAGAACTCTTTGTACTGATCATCGGTGATGTCATTTTTCGACAGAGACCATAAGGCTGTCGCTTTGTTGATGGTTTCATCACCTTTATCGGCTTCATCAATTTCGCCATCTTCGTTCGGTAATGGCTCTTTTGCCATCACAATCGGCAGGTTGATGTGGTCTGAGTACTTGGTGATGATATTACGCAGACGCCAGCCGTTAGCGAACTCTTCTTCACCTTCACGAAGATGCAGCACGATTTCTGTACCGCGTTGTGGTTTTTCGATGGTTTCAATGGTGAACTCACCTTCACCGGCAGATTCCCACTGCACACCGTGCTCAGCCGTCAGACCAGCACGGCGTGTTCGTAATGTCACTTTGTCAGCCACGATAAAGGCAGAATAGAAACCGACACCGAACTGACCAATTAATTGTGAATCTTTACTTTGATCGCCTGTGAGCTTTTCAAAAAACTTACGAGTACCACTGCGAGCAATGGTGCCGATATTTTCAATCACTTCTTCACGCGTCATACCAATACCGTTATCACTGATAGTGACGGTATTTTTATCTTTATCAAACTCGACACGAATTTTTAATTCCGCATCATCTTCATAAAGTGCATCGTCTGATAACGCTTCAAAACGCAATTTATCAGCTGCATCGGCCGCGTTTGAAACTAATTCACGTAAAAAGATCTCTTTATTGGAGTACAAAGAGTGAATCATCAGATTCAATAGTTGTTTGACTTCAGTTTGAAAACCTAGCGTTTCCTTATGTGCATCAACACTCATTGAAAAAATGCCTCCGTATGGCTATTTGTTTGGACATGGGAAGCAGATGGGGTCGGCTTTTTTAAAATCAAGAGCAAATGATGAATATCTGTCACTTGGATTTTTCTTCCCAGCCAACCATAATAGTGAATAATTTTCTAAAGCCGGATAGTGCTCGGTTGACACAAGTACATTGGATTCTACATACATGTCGAAAAACCAGCTCCGCATTCTGACCTACAATTTGCATAAAGGCTTTAACACCAGTAACCGCCAATTCACGTTGCATCCGATCCGAGATGCCTTGGTGGAAACCAATGCCGATATCATGCTGCTGCAGGAGATTCAGGGCGAGCACAGTAAACATGGTTTAACTCATGACGCTTGGCCGGAAGGTTTACACTCTGAGTTTTTGGCAAAAGATGTTTGGCCTCATCATGCTTACGGCAAGAATGCCATTTATGAAGTCGGCCACCATGGCAATGCTATTCTCAGCAAATATCCACTTGTCAGCTGGGAAAATATCAATGTCTCTCCATTCAGTTGGGCCAGCCGTAGTCTGTTACATGGCGAAATTCAATTGCCCTGGTCAGATGAGATTTTGCATATCATTTGTATTCACCTGGGTTTAACCGGTATAGAACGTCGCAAGCAATTTGGCTTGTTATGTGATCGTATACAGGCGCATGTACCGGATAGCGCACCACTCATTGTCGCCGGTGATTTTAATGACTGGACTGGTCAGGCTGAAAAGCGTCTGGCACAGCGTCTGGATTTAAAAGAAGCTTACCGTACCCTGCATAATCGCTATGCGCGAACCTGGCCCTCATGGATGCCAATGTTGAAAATGGATCGTATTTATTATCGGGGCATGGAGCCGACATTATGTGGCAGACCACCGCATTCGGCATGGAACCAATTATCCGATCACGCACCACTTATCGCTGCTTTTGACTTACCCTGAGTCGATAGCTTTAAGGATGAAAATCATCGAACAGCTCAGAAAATGGGCAACTGCATTAAAAACCCAAATTACCGCATTGTTTATCGCCTATCAGCGTCCAGATGTTCCGTTGCTGAGTAAAATCATTATTAGTCTTGTCATCGCTTATGCCGTCAGCCCGATTGATCTGATTCCTGATTTTATTCCCGTCTTAGGCTGGTTGGATGAAATTCTGCTGTTACCTCTCGGCTGTTGGCTGGCTATTCGATTAATGCCCTCTGCCATTTGGCTCGATTGTCAGGAAAAAGCACAACATCGTTCTATCCAACTGCCGCGTAACCGATGGATCGTGTGGGGTATTATCATCATTTGGTGTTTGCTGGCTGTTTGGCTACTCTCTTTAGCCTGGCCCTACTTTGAACAGTATTTTTAAGGCAGCATGAACTTGCAGAGATAAGGTAATTTTCATTTAATGATTCGGTTTATAACTCTATCAACGATTACTTTTCTTTGAAAAAAAACCGTCTTTATCTGAGGTGCCAATGTCTGAGTCAACAAAACTCGATAATCCGATTACCTTCACTATAGGCCACGAACAATTACAGATTCGTCGACGCTATGAAGTGGTTAGTATTCTCAATGATTTTCTGATTGCTATCTGGTTTTTGATCGGCAGTATTCTCTTTCTGTATCCCGAGTACGAAAATACCGCAGTATGGCTTTTCATTATTGGTAGTTTTCAGTTTTTATTACGGCCCACTTTACGTTTAGCTTCTCATATTCACCTGCAGCGTATTCCTGAGTCTGAGTGGCAAAAATAGTGGTTAACGAACAATAAGATTCTACGATGACCGATTATATCGGGCGATATGCCCCCTCTCCCACTGGACCACTACACTTTGGTTCACTGGTCACTGCTGTTGCCAGCTATCTTGAGGCTAAAACCCAGTCAGGCAAATGGCTATTGCGAATGGAGGATCTGGATAAACCCAGAGAAATGCCTGGCGCAGCAGATGAGATATTACGTACGCTGGAAAGTTATGGCTTTGAATGGGATGGAGAGGTTGTTTATCAAAGCCAACGTAGTGACTTATATCAATCTTATCTTGACCAACTCATTGATAAACAACGTGTCTATCCCTGTAATTGTAGCCGCCGCGAAATTGCCGACATTGCCCATGCAGGAATAGAAGGTCCTATCTACCCAGGCTCATGTAGACATGGTCTGTCATCACACCGGCAACAGATAGCCTGGCGACTTCGAGTAGATAGCGACAGACTGGTTTTTAGTGATCGGGTCTATGGTAACTTCCAGCATCATCTAAAGAATGATTTTGGTGACTTTATATTAAAACGCGCTGACGGGCTCTTTGCCTATCAGTTAGCCGTGGTAGTGGATGATGCCGAGCAAGGTATCACTCATGTTGTTCGAGGTGCAGATTTATTAAATTCGACCAGTCGCCAGATTTATCTGCAGCAGCAACTAGGTGTTTCGACACCAAGCTATACCCATATTCCTCTAGTAAAAAATGCTCAAGGTGAAAAGCTGAGTAAACAAACCGCTGCACCAGCAATCAAAGACAAGGAGGCAACTGCACAGTTAATTAACGCCCTATTTTTTTTGGGGCTTGATGTAACAGCGCTGTCTTCAGCGATGCCGGTTTCAACTTTATGGCAGTGGGCATTGCCCCATTGGCAACTCTCCGGAGTTCAGAAAAAAATCATCCAAAAAAACAGTGAAAAAAGCTAAGGAAAGTAAGCGCCTGTCCGCTAAGGTGAATAGCATTATCAATCAACATGACAACTTCATGTTTTTTTAAGGAAAACCGCATGCTTAATCAACTCACTGTGAAAAAGAAACTCTTCATTTTGTCAGTATTGGTCGGTGTGACAATATTAGTGATGATTATTCTCGGGCAGATATTCCTATCCAAAATTATTCACTTAGAAAATGCCGCTCATCAAGCTGTTAAGTTAGAAACGAATATGTTGATGTTACGTCGACATGAAAAAGACTTTCTCAAACGACTTGATTTGAAATATCAAGATGAGTTTCATCAAACACAACAGATTTTTCTCAGTAATCTTGAACAACTTTCTCAGTCACTGGATCAGCTGGGTCAGTCACACGAGTCACTCAATGCACTTCATGATGTGCTGATTGAATACGGCACAAAATTTGATGAAATTGCAGCCGTTGAACAAACCATAGGATTAACCCCTACCGATGGTTTATATGGCAACCTTCGAAAAGCAGTGCATCAGGTTGAGGAGACCATCAACACATTTAATGACGATACTTTACTTGCCGCCATGCTGATGCTGAGACGTCATGAAAAAGACTTTATGCTGCGTTCAGACATCAAATATGTCAGTAAATTTGAAGAATCCTATACTGATTTTAATCGCCGCCTGGATGACAGCTATATTTCCACGGATATGAAAAAACAGATTGGCAATGAAATAGAAAAGTATCGTGCTGATTTTTTATCTTTAGTGAAAGGTTATGAAACACGTGGGATGAATTCTGAGTCAGGATTGCTGGGAGAGTTACGTAGCACGATCCATCGAGGTGAAGGTGAACTTGATACGCTTGAACAACATATCAGTAATGAAATCCCTAAAGCGATACAAAATGCAAAAATCACTGTTTTTGTTATCGCATTGACACTGGCAGCACTGATTTTATGGCTTATCAGGCTATTAAGCCAAAGTATTATCATTCCACTTCATAAGCTGTCTGAGACCATGCAAGAAGTCGAAAAAAATCGTGATTTAAGTTTGCGTGTTGATGACTCGGGTAAGGATGAAATTGCCGAAATGGCACACTCCTTTAACCTAATGACGGCCTCATTTCAAAAGCTGATTCAACAGGTCATGACCTCTGCTCTCACCGTCAGTGCCGCAGCTGAGGAACTCTCTGTAGTGGCTGAACAAACCAAAAAAGGTGTTATCAACCAACAAAGCAGTAGTGAGCAAGTTGCTACAGCCATGAATGAAATGACCGCGACTGTGCAGGAAGTCGCACGTTATGCGGCTGAAGCAGCGAGTTTATCTAAAAGTTCTGATAGCGAGACCAGTCAGGGACAATTATTGGTCAAAGACACCATTGATTCCATCAAACAATTGGCTGTTCAGAGTTCAAGTAACGCAGATGCCATTAAAAACCTGCAGGCAGAAAGTGAAAACATTGGCACCGTATTAACCGTGATACAAAGTATTGCCGAACAAACCAACTTACTAGCGTTAAATGCAGCGATTGAAGCGGCACGCGCTGGCGAGTCTGGTCGAGGTTTTGCTGTTGTCGCAGATGAAGTCAGAACATTGGCACAACGCAGCAAAGAGTCAACAGAAGAAATTAAAACGATTATCGAGCGTTTGCAAAATGAAGCCAATCAATGTGTGACAGCTACAATGAAAGGTAAGGAATATGTAGAAGCCACCGTGACTAAAGTTGGCGCAGCTGGCGAAAGTCTGAGTATGATTTCAGAACGTGTCAGATCGATTATGGATATGAACACACATATTGCAAGTGCCGCCGAAGAACAGAGTGCCGTGGCTGAAGACATTAACCGTAATGTAAATCACATTGCACAAGTAGCCGAAGAAAATGCTGAAAGCACATCACAAACAACGGAAACCAGTCAGGGCCTTGCTGGACTGGCAGCAGACTTGCAAAAACTGATTACTCAGTTCAAAGTCTGACATAACAGAGCGTCATGGATGACGACTATCAGTGGTAGCAAGACAGTGCTGATTCACATTATGATGCATACTCAGGACTTATATTCAGGATGACATGTTATGCCCTTGTACCGTTTCTTCATATTTGTGTTAATCAGCCTGACGGTGGCTGCATGTGATTCTGACTCGGCGCAACGGACACTCAAGCAACAACAACTGAATATCAGTGGTCAGATCAGTTATCGCGAACGTATTGCACTCCCCAAAAATTCCCAACTCATTATTAAACTGGAAAATATCACCAGCGCACAAAAAAATGGCGAAATCATTGCCGAAAAAACGATATCCCTTGGCAACCGTCAAGTGCCCATCGATTTTCAGCTACAGGTGTTTAAAGATCAGCTGAATAAAGATGAAAATTATGCACTGCGTGCCTCTATTCAGGATAAAAGTGGGGAATTACTCTGGACCACCGATGAACTGAATCTGGTTCCTACAGATACCGATAAAGTTTCGCTCGGCCTACTTAATCTGGTGAAATTTCAACAGCCTGAGAATGATAATAGTCACACGGTACTGTTTCAATGTGGTGAACAACAGATCAGAACCGTCATCAAAAATGAGTCTATGCAGCTCAAGATGAACGATGATTTGTATATGCTATTTCAGGTGCCAACCGCTTCCGGTGCCAAATATCAGTCTAAAGATAAATTAGTCAGTTTCTGGAGTAAAGGTCATCAGGGGATTCTGACCATTGCTGATATGAGTTGGAGTCATTGTACTGCTGTTAATCAGGATCAACTGGAACAACTGCCTTTCCGGGCTCAAGGCCACGAGCCAGAATGGTCGCTTTCTGCAACGTATGACCAGGTGATTATGACGTGGGATAAAGGACAGAAACAGAGCGTGCTGGCTGAGACAGAACTGAATATTTACCACACCGGTTTTGAACTCAAAGCCTACTCTGACACCCGCTATATCAAAGTAGAAACCTTAGCTACTTTATGCCGTGATGATATGTCGGGATTACCCTACCCTTATCAGGTTAGCGTGCGATTGGACAATCTCGATTTTCAGGGCTGCGGGGGCCATAGTCGTGATTTACTCGTAGGTCAGGAATGGATAGTTCAGGACTTAAATCAACAAGGTGTGATTGATTTTTCACGCCTGACCATGACCTTTGATGATCAGGGGCGTTTATCAGGATTTACTTCATGTAACCAGTACAGTACGGCTTATGAATTTAATGAACGACTGGATATCGCTTCAGCGATTACCACACAAAAAGTGTGTCCGGTGGCTATTATGAATCAGGAAAAATTATTTTTGTCGATACTGACGGATGTGGAATCGCTGGATATCAGCATCAACGGCGCTTTGATTTTGAAAACAGCAGACGGGCGGACGATTACCGCCCGTCGCTGATAAAGCCGGGCTTTATTTCATTACCACATGATTGTGACTATGGTAACGGCGATTACCTTCCAGCTTCCGTAACATCACATAGAAAACTGGGGTAAAGAACAAGCCGAAGAATGTGACCCCGAGCATGCCTGAGAAAACGGTGACACCAATATCATTACGCATTTCTGAACCTGCACCGGTCGATAGCACCATCGGTACAACCCCCATAATAAACGCAAAGGATGTCATCAAAATCGGTCTTAAACGCATACGACTGGCTTTGATTGCCGCTTTTACTGTTTCCATGCCATCAATCTCAAGCTCGCGAGCGAACTCAACAATCAAAATGGCATTTTTACTGGCCAGTCCCGCCAGCACAAAGAAACTTATCTGCGTGAAGATATTGCTATCGCCATCGGTTAACCATACACCCGTCACTGCTGCCAGAATCGATAGCGGCACAATGGTAATCACCACCAGCGGCAAGATAAGACTTTCATATTGTGCAGCTAACACTAAGAAAACCAATAACAAACATAAAGGGAAAATGAATAACGCAGTATTCCCGCTAATCACTTGTTGATAGGTTAAATCAGTCCATTCAAATTCCATTCCCGAAGGCAAGGTTTTTTCCAGGATCTCACTAATCGCATCTTGGGCCTGGCCACTTGAGTAACCCGGTGCGGCATTACCATTCAAGTCAGCCGCCAGATAACCATTATAGTGAGCCGCACTTTCCGGACCATAGCTTTCTTGCATTTGTAATACGCTGCCTAATGGCACCATATCGCCATTGCTATTCCGTACTTTTAGATTCAACGCATCATCCGGAGCATTACGATAATCAGAATCTGCCTGAGCAATCACCTGATAGGTACGACCAAACTGATTGAAATCATTGATATAGAGTGAACCGAGATAAATCTGCATGGTGTCAAAAATATCTTTGATGTTCAGTCCAAGCTGTTTGGCTTTTGTCCGATCTAAATCAGCATAAAGCTGAGGCACATTAATTTTATAGTTCGAGTAAACGCTGGTAAGTGCAGGACTCTGCCATGCCTGACCTTGCACCTGAGAGACTACTTCAGCAAGTTTTTCATAACCCAGATCCGCACGGTCCTCAATCTGCAATTTAAAACCACCTGTCGTTCCCAAACCACGCACGGGTGGTGGCGGGAAAATGGCGATGAAGGCTTCTTCTACCTGAGCAAATTTCGCTTGCAAACGACCGGCAATAGCCGCAGCAGACAGGTCAGGTGACTTACGTTTATCAAATGAATCCAAAGTTACAAACACAATACCGGCGCTTGGGCTATTTGTGAAACCGTTGACGGATAATCCCGGGAACTGCACAGCACTCTGAACACCTGGTTCATTCAGTGCAATACGCCCCATTTCTTTGATAACATCCTGTGTCCGCGCCAGAGATGCACCATCAGGTAACTGGGCAAAACTGATCAGGTATTGTTTATCCTGTGCTGGTACAAAGCCCTTTGGCAATATATTCAAACCATAGACCGTCATCCCTAATAAGATGATGTACACAAAAGACATGATGACTTTGTGTTTTAACAAACCACCGACTGAACCAGAATAACCATTTGATGCTTTCTTAAACGTCTTGTTGAAGATGTTAAAGAACCAGCCAAACAGAAAATCAATGATTCTGGTGAGTTTATCTTTTGGTGCATCATGCCCTTTCAACAACAGCGCCGATAATGCTGGACTCAAGGTCAAGGAGTTAACGGCTGAAATCACTGTTGAGATAGCAATCGTCAATGCAAATTGTTGGTAGAACTGCCCTGTTAAACCACTCACAAAAGCGATAGGTACAAACACCGCAACCAGCGTTAACGAAATCGCGACGATAGGCCCACTGACCTCTCGCATGGCTTGGTAACTTGCTTCAAGCGGAGATAAACCATTCTCAATATTACGTTCGACGTTTTCCACGACCACAATGGCATCATCCACCACGATGCCAATTGCCAGCACCAAACCGAATAAGGACAAAGTGTTGATAGAGAAACCAAACACATGCATCAATGCAAAAGTACCGATAATTGATACCGGCACGGCTAATAATGGAATTAATGAAGCACGCCAAGTCTGTAAGAACACGACCACGACGATAACGACTAAGACAAGCGCTTCCAGTAAGGTTTTAATGACCGCATGAATGGAGTCACGAACGAATACGGTCGGGTCATACACCACGCTGTAATCGACGCCCTCAGGGAAATTCTTTTTCAGCTTAGCCATGGTGCTGCGAATATTGTCGGAAATCTCGATGGCATTCGCACCCGGTGACTGGAAGATAGGAATCGCTACCGCAGGCTGATTATTTAACATTGAGTTCAAGCTGAACTCAGCCGCCTGTAATTCTACTCTGGCCACATCTTTCAGACGTGTTACCTGACCATCACTACCAGCTCTGATGATGATGTTTTCAAACTCTTCCGGTGATTCCAGACGACCTTTTGCATTGATCGGTAATTGCACATCAACCGGTTCGGTCATCGGCGCGCCACCGATAATACCGGCAGCAACTTGAACATTCTGTTCTCTGATCGCGTTGACCACATCCATCGCCGTCAATTGTCTCTCAGCCACTTTTTCAGGGTTGAGCCAAATACGCATGGCATAGTCACCCGAACCGAACAGACGAACTTGTCCGACGCCTTCAACTTTGGCTAACTCATCTTTAACATGAAGAACGGCATAGTTACGCAGATATAACTCATCATAGCGTTTATCAGGAGAGGTTAAATGCACAACCATGGTCAGATCTGGCGAGCTTTTAACCACCGTCACACCTAGTTGACGAGTCACTTCTGGCAATCTAGGTGTTGCTTGCGTGACACGATTTTGCACCATCTGCTGAGCTAAATCCGGATCGGTGCCTATTTTAAAAGTCACAGTCAGTGTCATGCGACCATCTGAGGTAGCTTGTGAAAACATATAGATCATGTTTTCTACACCACTCAGCTGCTCTTCCAGTGGTCTGGCTACCGTCTCAGCAATGACTTTAGGGTTGGCACCCGGAAACTGAGCGTTGACGACAACTGAGGGTGGCGATACCTCAGGATATTCCGATATCGGCAGCTGAAACATCGACAGTAAGCCGGCAATAAAAATAAGAATGGATAAAACACCCGCAAATATGGGTCTGTCCACAAAAAACTTGGAAATATTCATTGCGTTCCTTCGTTACGCTATTTAGCGACTTAACTTATTGTCAAAGCTATTTTTCTGACACCGGAGCATCTGTTTCAGCCACAGCTTTCGGTGAAACAACCATATTTGGTCTAATGTGAGACAGGCCATTTACAACGACTTTATCACCGGCTTTTAAGCCCGATAACACGATACGCTTGTCTTGGTGATGTCCACCTAACACAACTTCCTGATAAACCGCCTGATTCTCATCATTGATCACAAACACAAACTTCTTGTTTTGATTGGTGCCAATCGCTCTGCTAGGGATGAGCAATGCATCTTGTTTATCAGGTGAACCGACTTTTACATTGGCATACATACCCGGCGTCAACGCACCATCTTTATTATCAAAAATAGCGCGGGCACGTATGGTGCCGCTGGCAATATCCAAACGATTATCTAAAGAATAAATATCACCGTGATACACAACGCTTTCATCTGCCGCCAGAGTCATATCAACAGGCATTGTGTGTTCTTTTTCCGTATTTCTCATCATCTTTATATATGTTTGCTCATCGACATCAAACTCAGCATAAAAACGATCATTGGCCACAATGGTGGTTAATACGGGCGCACTCGGTGTCGTTTCGATGATATTGCCTACCGTCAATTCAGCGCGGCTGAGACGACCAGCAAATGGCGCACGGATATAGCAATAATTCAGATTCAGTTTTGCTTGTGAGACAGCACTTTCTGCTTCGCGAATAGCCGCAATGGCAACCTGATTTTCATTTTTAGCGGCATCAAACACACTATCAGACACCAATTTATCTCTGACCAGTTTTTCTGTACGAGCGAGCTCATCTTTGGCCAGCGTCGCTTTCGATTTAGCAGATGCCAATTGCGCTTCGGCACTGGCTAAAGCCGCTTTGTAAGGACGTGGGTCGATAACAAAAAGTAGCTCATTTTTCTCCACTAACTGGCCATCAGTGAACAATACCTGTTGAAGTTCGCCGCCAACGAGCGGTTTGATATCCGCTCTATCAACTGCACTCAATCGACCAGAAAAGCTTGTCCAGATGCGAACTTTCTCTGGTTGTATGGTAATCACCTCAGCGACAGGTGGCGGCGGCGTATTTGGCGCTGCGGCTTGTGCAGATTTCTCACCCTGCTTTGCAAACATCACATAGGCAACTCCCGCTGCGATGCACACAAGAATAAAAATAAGTAGCTTTAATCCACCGCGATTTTGACGGTTTGATGATACTTCAGACATGGAAATCTCCGTGAGCCAGATAAGCCTAGCAGGTCCTTGATAAAACTATCCTGTTCAGGATAAACTGCAATAGAATACATACCGACCGGTATGTTAGTCAATATGACCGAGAAAATAGTCAACTTTTCTACAAGATTCATATAAAACAACGATCTAATTCACCATCACGGTAACTCATCTTATTTAAAGTATGCTTTCATTTTGGATAGTTTCTTGTAAGAAACTTGTCACACAAACCGAGCGGTATCTATACTGTATTATTAGAATGAATGGTTTATAAAATATGTCTGTCACAGAAACTCGTGAAAAGCTATTGTCAACAGCACTGGAGCTGATCTGGCAAAGCAACTACAACTGCGTTGGCGTCAATGATATTTGTCGGCAGGCTGGCGTGACCAAAGGCGCGTTTTATCATCACTTTGATTCTAAAGCATCATTATTTTGTGAAGCCGCAAGCTATTACTGGCAAGTTATAAAAACCGACCTAGATGCTGTTTTTTCACCTATCAACTCGCCTCTGCAACAACTTGAGAATCTCATCGAGTTTGTTTTTAAATCGAAAATAAGTACACGTAATAAACCGATACCAGGCTGTCCCTTCTTTAACGCCGGAGCACAAATTGGTACGGATGATGAACAGGTATTGGAAGCCTTACGATCGCTGTCACAAACAGCCATTAATTATGATATTGCTCTGGTTAAAGCGCTGGCATCAGCTGGCTATCTCAATTACAAGGCCGATCCAGAAAGTTTAGGCCGAATGATGTACACCTATATTCACGGTGTAATGAGCTTTGCTCACCTTCAGACTGATATTTCAACCGTAAGAAAAGATCTGCCTGAAGGCTTATACCGGCTTCTGGGTATCAAAGAAGAATATTGGTTTACGGAATCAGCTACCTGGAATAAGCAACCACTGCTAGCAAAATAGTGATGCTTATGCTTGTAGCTCCCAACTTTCTATTAGCCTGTATTCCACCCCTGATGCTAAAGAAACTGACTCAACCAAAGCAAATTTTTTTGCCCGCATTGAAATCGCGTTAAAGCAGATCTGAGGTCGATATTTTGCTTTTCTGGCCAACGTCATATGAGCACGAAATGGACGGCTTTCTTTATGGACAGGTAAATCCCGTATCAGCTGGTTTAAAGCATTGACCAATTGATATAAGGATAATGGCTGTTTCTGACAGGTTAAGCAGACTATTCGAGGTCTTGACCAGTAATCAATTTCATCAAATTGAAGTGTGACTGAAGATGACCTCAGTGTTCTTGCCCTCTGTCTTAATGTCAGAATAACGTCCTCTTCAACATTCCCTAAAAAAGCTAATGTAACGTGTAAATTGGTCGACTTTAATTTTCTTAAACCCGGTTGTTCGAGACGCTCAGATAACTGACTCACCTCAGTGCGTATCGTATCATCAGGCCAAAGTGCAAAAAACACACGTCGCATATTAGATCGCTAAAACACAATCGTTGTATTGCGACCAAGTTCTTTGGCTCGGTATAGCGCCATATCGGCCCTTTTTATGCAGTCATCAACTGCTTCATCTTCATTGTACTCAGTCACACCAAAGCTTGCCGTCACTTGCAGATCATCTAAGCCAAAATCAGTGTCCTCGATCAATCGTCTCATATGCTCGGCCACAGCCTTAGCTCCATGATTGTTGGTCTCAGGACAGACGATTAAAAATTCTTCGCCACCCCAACGGCCAACGATGTCTGTGTCTCTCAAATTCTCAGACAACATATCAGCAATTTTTTTTATAACCTTGTCACCAATGACATGACCATAGGTATCATTCACTTTCTTAAAATGGTCAATGTCCATAATGATGACCGAAAATTGATGTTGATATCGATGGTAAGTCTGCAATGCTTCCTGAAATGCCTCATGCAGATAGTAACGGTTGGGTAATCCGGTTAACTGGTCATTTTGTGACATATACACCAGTTTTTTATTAACCGCTTTCAACTCCCTATTATGTCGATGAACAACGCGATAACGATAAAGAGACAAGAGGAGAATGATGAATAAACCAGCAAGTAATTTCCATAACAAACTATAGTCAGCATCATATTCCAATTTGACCGATAGCCAATTATTCAAAATCTGTTGGCGTTGGGCTTCACTAGTTGCATTGATTGCTTTGTTATAAATCGACAATAACAAAGGAAGGTCTTTACGAATACCAACAGACATATTGTATTGTTCATTAAGCACACCACTGATTTTCAGATGAGAAATACCGTGTGCCAGCATTTGATAATTGATACTCGGCACGGTATCAATAAATGCGAACGCCATCCCGCGTTCTACCAGTTTCAGGCCCTCAACAGCACTACCGGCTTCAATAATATTCAATCCAGGATAATTGTCCCTGATAAGTTTTATGGCAGCGTAGTCTCTAACCATGACAAATTTTTTATCTTTCACTTGAGACAAGTTAATAATAAATGGAATATCAGGGTGAGTCGCCAACGCAAGTGAATAGGTTATATAGGGTTTAGTAACGGTCAGATAATCGCGTCTTTCAGGGATATCCTGGGCACTGGATAACACATCACATTTTTTTTGTTGAATAAATTCGAGTGATTGATCCCAGCTGACCGTTTCCACCAGCACTACCGGCTTACCAATCATGCTTGACCATAATTGGTGAAAACTCGACATGATGCCAGTGTAATGGCCGCTTTTATCAATCCCTTCGTATGGCATCCAATCTGGATCGGTACAAAGATGAATCTCGTCGATTTTATCAAGGAAAGCTTGTTCTGATACTGTCAGATTAAGTGTTTGTTGAGCAAACGAGGGAGCTTGAACCGAGATATAAACACAAAGTAACAGTAAAAACCGTAAGCTCAACTTCATCTTCCTTGATAGCCTCATATCACTTATAGCATCGAATCATTCATGGTCACGAATAAAAACCCACTCATCTTTTTTCGACATTTCGGCGCTGTAACGATAACCATCCGTGTCAAAATTCTTAATTCTATCAGGATCTTGTATCTGATGTTCAATGATATATCGGCTCATCATGCCCCGTGCTTTTTTGGCATAAAAACTGATCATTTTGTACTGGCCATTTTTCCAGTCTTTAAATACGGGGGTAATAATCCGAGCAGTCAGCTTTTTTGCTTCAACGGCTTTAAAATATTCATTTGAGGCCAGGTTAATCAGCACTTCATCCTGCAGCGACTCTTCGGCCTGTAGTGATTCACGAATATCACTGCCCCAGAAGGAATAAAGATCTTTACCTTGTGCATTCTCCAGCTTGGTGCCCATTTCAAGACGATATGGCTGAATCAGATCTAACGGTTTTAATACACCATAAAGACCAGACAGAATTCTGAGATGCTTTTGAGCAAATGCCAGTTGTTTTTCGTCAAGCGACTCAGCTTCTAAACCGGTATAAACATCACCTTTAAAGGCTAAAACGGCTTGTTTAGCATTATTCAAATCAAAAGGGGTATGCCACGATTCGTATCTGGCGACGTTTAACCCGGCCAATTTATCACTGAGCTTCATCAGACTGGCAATATCCGCCACATTTAACTTGCGCAATGTATCAATGAGTTGTTTTGACTGCGTCAAAAATCGCGGTTGAGAGTAAGTTTGTGTGATTGGCGGCGTATCAAAATCAAGAGTTTTCGCCGGTGAAATAACAATCAGCATAAATTTTCCTGCATAAATTCAAAGAATAAAAACGTTAAAGGCTTCAATTAACATCGCTATCATTGCGTGTCACATCTCTTAAAAAGCCATCACTCTTCCAGTCACTAAAGGGAAAGGGACGATACTCACTGGTATAAGTTAAAAACGCCACAATCCGATAGACATATTGACTCAAATCCGCTGCAAAATCAGCAATATCATGATGTGGTTTACCTGTTATTAGTGCAAACAGTAATTGAACCAATACCACCAGCCAGACCACCATCATGCTCAAATAAAGAATGATCGCAAACAGAACCATATACAGGATCCGTGTCCATTGATTTTTATCACTCATATTTTGTTTAATTTGCTCGTTATCCATGCTCCCTCTCCTGAAATTATTCCAGAGACAACTTTATCACTTCCCTCTTTATATGAGTAAGAACATTGAAGGTCTATGACAGAAACTAGAGCTTAACTGTGATTTATGGGAAACTTGTTCGATTGTAGAGCACATAGACATATCGACATGAAAACACGCTTTGAGCCATTCATTTCCGTCATTGAAAATTTTATCGACCTGACTGGTCGAGCAGTATCATGGCTGATACTGGCCATGGTGTTACTCATTTGTTATGACGTAGCTATGCGCTATTTATTCAACTATGGTTCTGTCGCCTTGCAGGAACTGGAATGGCATTTATTTGCGCTGGTTTTTCTGCTCGGTGGAGCTTATACCCTTCGGCATGACGCACATGTCCGAGTTGATATTTTCTATCAAAGCCGGTTCGTTTCTGATTTAGGACGCGCCTGGATCTCTCTGTTAGGCACGCTCTTCTTTTTATTCCCGTTTTGCATGATGATTGTATTAACTGCCTGGCCATTTGCTGAAAATGCATTTTATTACAATGAAGGCTCACCTGACCCCGGCGGTCTGCCTTATCGCTTCATTCTCAAAGGAGCGATTTTAGTCGCCTTTGCACTTATTATGCTGCAAGGTATAGCTGACATACTTAAGAATCTGAAAATTATCTGCAATAAGGAGTCCAAATAATGGAGTATTGGGCTCTCGCCATGTTTCTGGTGTTATTTTTACTGCTGTTAATCGGTTATCCCGTCGCCTTTACATTAGGCGCTATCGCGCTTGGTTTTGGCAGTATATTTTTAGGTTTCGAGTTTTTTAGTTTATTACCGCTGCGTATTTGGGGGGTGATGACAAACTTTACTTTGCTTGCCGTGCCGCTATTTGTGTTTATGGGAGTGATTCTCGAAAAGTCAGGAATAGCAGAAGAACTGCTTGATACCATGGGTCGCTTGTTTGGTAATCTGCGAGGTGGGCTTGCTATTTCGGTGGTGGTAGTGGGTGCGCTCCTTGCAGCAACAACCGGCGTGGTTGGTGCTTCTGTAGTAACAATGACGGTTATTGCACTGCCGTCTATGCTGAAACGTGGCTATTCACCTGCTTTAGCCAGTGGCACGATTGCCGCTTCTGGCACATTAGGCCAAATCATTCCACCCAGTATTATTCTGATTTTATTAGGTGATGTAGTCGGTGTACCTGAAGGCGAATTGTTTATGGCAGCCGCGGTACCAGGCACGTTATTAATTCTTGCCTATATTCTTTATGTAATCTGGACCGCCTGGCGGCATCCGGAAGCCGCACCAGCAATCACTAATTCGGCCGATGATTCTACGCATTTAGTTTTTAGTGTGATTAAAAGTCTCGTGCCACCGATGTTATTAATTCTGGCGGTATTAGGTTCTATTTTCTTTGGTATTGCGTCTCCAACAGAGTCAGCTGCTGTTGGCGCTATGGGTGCCATTCTACTGGCTGCCATCCACAGACGTATGAACCTAGCGAATTTACGTGAAGCACTTCAGCGTACAACCCGATTAACCAGTATGGTATTTATTATCTTTATCGGCGCCACCGCATTCGGCCTGGTTTTTGTCGGTATGGGCGGTGATAAACTGATTCTGGATTTATTTACAGGCTTACCGGGAGGAAAGTGGACATTTCTGGTACTCAGTATGTTACTGATTTTCTTCTTAGGCTTTTTCCTGGACTTCATTGAAATTTGTTTTATTGTTGTACCGGTAATTGCCCCGGTAGCCATTCATATGGGCATCGATCCATTATGGTTTGCTTTATTGATAGCCTTAAACCTGCAAACCTCATTTTTAACACCACCTTTTGGCTTTTCACTATTTTATCTAAAAGCCAGTGCGCCCCCTTCCTTAAAACTGGAATCAATCTACCGAGGCATTGTGCCGTTTGTAGCAATACAAATTGTGGTGTTGGCTTTAATCATCGCTTTTCCGCAAATCAGCCTCTGGCTGCCTGAACTCATGTCCAAATAAGCTCTGTTGCAGAGCTGGAGTTTTCTCCTCCATCTCTGCACCGGCTTAGTTTAAAGGGCTAAAGTTTATTCACCAGCCATTGGATATGGTGATTTAAATTGTAAAGTTTCATTAAAAAATCTATTCTATATCGCTAATGATAACTATTAGCATTTAGATTAAAATGAAACCAATAACTCCCTTACTATGCCTGAGCTGTAGCTTATTATCTTTTCAATCGGCGATGGCCGAAGATAATTCCGCCTCTTTATCCACCCTAGTCGTCACCGGTCAACAAACACCCTATATCCGACTCTCGGAAACAGCGACCAAAACCGATCAGGATTTATTAGACACACCGTTTAGCGTCAATATTGTTAACCAGAACTTTATTCAGGATTTGCAAGCTGAAACGCTAGCTGATGTTTATCCCTATATTGTCGGACTAAGTCAATCAGGCACCAATGCCAATAGTTTTACCTTACGGGGTTTATCTTCAAGCTTACAGAATGTGCAGATTGATGGCTTACCGGGCCTTGCCTCCCGCTTTGGTTCTCCCTCCACGGCCAATATTGAACGCGTCGAAGTACTCAAGGGACCCGCTTCTGTGCTTTATGGTTTGATGGAACCGGGCGGCCTTGTCAATATCGTCACTAAAAAACCACAGGCAGAGGCACAAACCAGTCTCAGCTTTAGTGGTCGCAGTTATGCATCAAGTGACTCAGGGTTTGGTTCTGATGTCGGCGGCACGTTTACCTATGACTCTACCGGTGCACTCACTGAGGATAAAGATTTACTCTACCGTTTTATTGGTAGTGTTGAAAACATTGATTCCTTCCGTGATGGCGTCAATGATAATAATCTCTATCTCTACCCCACCCTTTCTTATCAGATTAATCCGGATATGAATGCCACTATTGGCATGGAATATATTCGTGAACGTCGTGATGCCGATGATGGCCTAGTCGCCGTCAATAACGATATTGATCAAACGGCTTCATTGTCGACTCGCTATCAAAGAGACGGTGATTCGGATAATGATGACGGATTAACGTTATTTGGTCGACTGGAAAACCAGATTAATGACAGCACCGTATTCCGCCTGAATCTGAGAAGTGTTTATCACGAAGATGAGCGCGAACTCTATGAAAATAATGCCGTGATAGATGCCACGAACATTGTGGACTCAACCTTGAGAAGACGTGACCGTTATCAGGTTAATAAACGCCAATATCATTTCTTTGATGCCAACTTATCGCATAAGTTTGAAACTGGTGAGTTATTCCATAACACCCTTATTGGTATCAATGGCGGTTTTGAACGTGCTGATTTTGACAGAAAACGTTTTTCATCAAAGAATGTTATTACGCCTAACCTGAACATTTTTAATCCTGATTCGAATAATGGTACACCGTTAGCTCAACTTTCTGGCAATCATCGAATTACTGATAATTACAATCTTGGTTTGTACGCACAAGACACGGTGGATCTGAATGATTATATCTCTGTGATGCTGGGTGGACGCTTTGATACACAGCGAACACGTTTTGTTGAAAAAAATCTAGGTCAGTCAGATGAATTTAAAAAACAAAATACCAAAAAATTCTTACCACAAGCTGCCCTTGTTTTCAGAGCAACAGATGAAGTCTCGCTCTACTTAAGTCACTCTGAATCATTTAATCCTAACAGCATTGAAAGCAGAAATGCTGATGGTGAAAGCTTAGATCCGGAGTTAGGTAAACAAAATGAATTTGGTATTAAGGCCACTTTATTCGATGACAGACTCAACTTCACCGCATCCAGCTTTAAAATCATCAAAAGTAATATTACGGAAAGCGATCCGAATACTGGAGATAACAGGTTAGTAGGTGAACTGGAAAGTAAAGGCACAGAGTTTGAAATACAAGCACTGCCCATCGAAAACTGGCAGATTCGTGTCGGTTACGCCAATGTTGACTCGTTCATCTCTCATAGCCTTGACAGTGACACAGTGGGTAACAGAAATGCGTTTGCGCCTAAACATAATGGCTTCATCTGGACACGATACAATATCCCTCAGCCTGTCTTTGGCGGGAAAGTTGGGACGTCATTGGGACTGAACTATCAATCTGCTCAGTACACCAGTTCGAATAAAGAAACACGTGTTGAGCTACCAAGCCATACTCGCGTTGATCTCGGCTTTTATTACGATATCAAACAGTATCGTTTCGCACTGAATATCGAAAACCTGTTTGATGAAACCTATTACACGGGTGGCTCTAACGATAGTAAGATTTATCCAGGTGATCCGCGCTTAATCACCTTGTCATTTAAAACCACCTTATAAAGATAACCCTGAACAGCCTAAACAGGTTTGAGTTAAAGACTCCAAATCTGTTTAGGCTGCCTTGATACAATTACGGCCTGACTCTTTCGCACGATATAAGGCCTGGTCCACTTGTTCGACAAAATCGACAAGCTGATCGTGAGGACCTGGAACAATCGTACCGATGCCGATACTGATGGTCAGCAGCTGTGAAACTGCAGATTGCTGATGGCTAATTTGTAATTTCATCATTAATTGCTGGCAGCGCTCAGCGATTTTTACTGCAGCAGGATTATCAGTCTCCGGCAATAACATCACAAATTCCTCACCACCAAATCGGGCAAAAAAATCTCTGGATCGCGTAGCAGCTGAAGTGAGCGTCTGGGCAACCTGTTTTAAACAATCATCGCCCTGAATATGGCCATAACAATCGTTATATTGTTTGAAAAAATCAATATCCATTACCAGCAGAGACAGGGGTTGCTGGTGACGTTTAGCCGTCATCCATTCTTCTTCTAACACTTTGTCCAACATTCGTCGGTTAGGTATACCGGTCAGACCATCTTTAAAGGACAGTTCTTCCAGCTCTTTTTGCAAATCCAGCAATTTTTGTTCGGTTTCTTTTCGTTCAGTAATATCAAACATAAAACCAATCAAAGCTTCGACTTCACCCTGCTCATCTCTGACCACATGAACAACATCACGAATCCACACATAATGCCCATCTTTGGTCATTGCCCGATAATCGGCTTCATGATCAACACCGGCTTTTGACTGGGCAACACAGAAATCGACCACCCATTGTTGATCTTCAGGATGCATTCTTTCAGCCCACTCATTGACCGTTTGCCAGCTTTCCGGCGACCAGCCTAATAACTTCTCTATTTGTGGTCCGATGTAGGAAAAACGCATAGTTTTCCAGTCAATACGCCAGGGAATAGCTTTTGTAGATTCTAATAATGTTTTATAAACATCATTATTCTGGGTAATAGAAGTATCCATATCGCCCATAGGTATGATCCTTTTATCAAAACTCACTAATAAACTCATCACCCAAGAAAATGTCGGGCATTAACTCTGCTCAAACCTAAAGCTGCTGACGGCATTTATATCATTTACACCGAGATTTAACATCAATAGTCTATCGACACCGATAGCCACACCAGTACAAGCAGGTAACCCTGCATTGACGGCCGCAATTAAATTCTGATCCATTGGCATCATAGCTTTACCTTGTCGCTGACGGATAAGATTATCTTTGGCAAACCGCTGACTCAGTTCGTTAGCATCCAGGCATTCGTCATAGCCATTAGCCAGTTCAAGTCCTCGCGCATAGACTTCAAATCGGGCCGCCACTATTGCTCCCTCTTCTGAACGATGTAATTTTGCTAATTGTGCCTGTGAAGCGGGAAAATCATAAATAATATAGGGCTGACCCGACAAGGCGAATTGTGGTTCAATCAGTTCACTCATCAAAAGCTCAAGCCAGCCATCTTTGTCAGCTTGCCAGTCATCAGGAAGACTCGTTATTTTGGACATGGCAAATTGTTTGAGTTGCTGTTCACTCACATCACTAACGTCAATAGCAAGATACTGAGAAAACACCTGTTGGTAGCTCAATTTAATCGCAGCCGGTAAGCCCACGACACTTTGTAATAAATCATCGACTTCAGCCATCAGCTGGTGATAATTCAGACTAGGACGATACCATTCCAGCATCGTAAATTCTGGAGAGTGGTGTCGGCCCTGTTCACCATTACGAAACACTTTTGCGATCTGATAAATATCCCCCAAACCAGCAGCTAACAGCCGTTTCATCGCAAATTCAGGTGAAGTATGTAAATAACATGAGGTTTTCTGTCCACCAGCGGCAATATATTCCGTAGTGAAACTATCAAGGTAGGGTGCGGTAGGCGCCGCATGAGACAGAATGGGCGTATCGACTTCCAACACATCTCGCTGATAAAAAAAACGACGGATCTCAGTCAGAAACTGAGCCCGTCGCTTTAAATGATCCAGACTTGCAGAAGGTTGCCAGTCTTTATCGTACATATTGGGAATTAGTCTTTTGCGCGTTCAACATAAGATGAAGAACGAGTATCGACTCTGAGGACTTCACCAATTTCAATAAACAGAGGAACACGAACAACGGCACCTGTTTCCAGTGTAGCGGGTTTACCACCACCACCTGAAGTATCGCCACGTACACCCGGATCCGTTTCAACTACAGCGAGATTAACGAAGTTAGGCGGGGTCACTAACAAAGGCGTGCCGTTCCATAAGGTCACGGTGTAAACATATTGTTCTTTCAGCCAGTCTTTACTTTCACTAATGGCGTTAGCGTCGGCACCATATTGTTCAAATGAGCTTGGATCCATGAAATACCAAAATTCACCATCGGTATATGAGTACTCAAGATCAACTTCAACAACATCTGCGCTTTCTACTGTATCGCCAGATTTGAACGTCCGCTCATTCACTCGGCCAGTTTTCAAGTTACGGAACTTAACACGATTAAATGCTTGGCCTTTACCCGGTTTAACAAATTCGTTTTCAATGATGCTGCATGGATCACCATCAAGCATAAACTTCAGGCCGGATTTGAATTCATTTGTACTATAACTTGCCATCTTAACCTCTTTTAGGGGACGATCTTCACTTGCTTCAAAATAAAAGCCACTATGATACCGCAAACCACCACCGTAAAGACAAAACAAAACTGGCAGCACTCACTCGCTAATGCCGTAAACAATGCCGACCAGTTATTAGCGCTATTAGGGCTTAGCGGCCAACTTTCGGCGGTTGATAAAGATAAAATACGCCAGTTTCCCATGCGCGTTCCGCTCAGTTACATTAAAAAGATGCGCTACGGTGATGTGACCGATCCCTTACTTCGTCAAGTATTTCCTTTGCTTGATGAAGCTTATGAAGTCGATGGATTTTATAGCGATCCGGTGGGAGATCATTTGGCCGTTAAGTCCCCCGGTATTTTGCAAAAATATCAAGGACGCGCTTTATTATTGATGACAGGTGCTTGTGCCATTCATTGTCGGTATTGCTTTCGTCGTCACTTTCCCTATTCAGAAAGCAATCCGCTGGCTGCTCAGTGGCAGCAATCGCTTGATGTATTAAGGGCCGACACGTCAATTACTGAAGTTATCCTGAGTGGTGGCGATCCGCTTTCACTGAATGATGAAAAACTCAATAATGCGATAGGCGATCTGAATAAGATCCCGCATTTAAAACGACTACGAATTCATACCCGGCTACCCGTCGTATTGCCAGAGCGTATCACGGACTCATTACTTAACTGTCTGCAAAATACCCATCTGAAAGTGGTGATGGTGATTCATGCCAATCACGCCAATGAAATTGATGAGGAAGCGGCACAGGTGCTGTATGCCCTAAGGCAAGCTGATGTGCAATTACTGAATCAAACAGTGTTATTAAAAGGGATTAACGATTCTGTAGAGGCACTTGGAGACTTGAGTGAACGTTTAAATGAAGTCGATGTGCAACCTTATTACCTGCATTTACTGGATAAAGTAGCAGGTGCTCATCATTTTGATGTGGAAGAAGAAATAGCGGTTAATTTGATTGAGACTTTGAGAAAACAATTGCCTGGCTACCTTGTGCCCCGTCTGGTACGTGAGCAACAAGGTGAAGCCAGTAAAACGGTAATTAGTTAATTACCGTTCTTCGATAGGTGTGTAGTCACGCATATCACTACCCACATATATTTGTGTCGGTCTGTAAATGCGATTATCGCAGATTTGTTCACGCCAGTGAGCCAACCAACCCGCAGAGCGAGCGACAGCAAATAAAGCGGTGAATTCGTCTTCAGGAATGCCCATTTCGCTATAGAGAATGCCGGAATAGAAATCAACATTCGGGTAAACGCCTTTATGGCCGAGGCGATCAGCACAGACTTCTTCCAGTTTTAGGGCGGTATCGAACATATCATCCAGATGACCACCACGTTCCGCAACTAACTGTTCTACCAGTTTGTGCAAAATGGTAGCACGCGGGTCTTTGACCTTGTACTCACGGTGACCCATTCCCCAGATGACTTCTTTGTTTTTCAGCTTCTGATCAACCCAGCTTTCGACATTCTTCGGTGAGCCTATCTCTTGTAACATGCCAACCACACGTTGATTGGCACCGCCATGTAACGGTCCAGATAAGGTACCAATGGCCGCTGAAATAACACTATATGGTGTAGCTAGTGTCGAACCTGCAACCAATGCCGCAAAAGTAGAAGCATTCAAGGTATGTTCTGCATGCAGAATCAAACACACATCCATAATTTTTGCCATTAATGGATCCGGTTCTTCACCGTTAAACATGTATAACAAGTTTTCTGCAACAGACAGATCGTGCTTTGGATTAACCGGGTCCCAGCCATTACGGATGTGTTCCCACATCGCCACCAGTGGTGCCATTTGAGCGATGATATTCACCGTCATATTACGCACGTAATCAAGATCTTCACAGCTGTTAGCATCTGTCAGACATTCCGTGCCTGGATAGAACATTCCCAGGCTGGATACAGCCGTTTGCAACATATCCATGGGATGACCGGTGTGGGGAAAATGCCGCATCATCTGACGAATGTGATATTTGATACGGTAATTATCTTTTAACTGTTGGGAAAAATCGTTTAATGCTTTCTTAGTTGGTAATTCACCATCTAATAAAAGCAAGGTGGTCTCTTCAAATGTACTGTTTTCAGCAAGAGTTTCGAGTGGATAACCACGATAACTCAGTATGCCTTTTTCACCATCAATAAATGAAATGGCTGACTTTGTTGCGGGTACACCTTCCAGGCCTGGTAAAAAATCACTCATCTACAACCTCATAATTATCTTGATGGTGGAGATTATCGGAAAAGCTGGCATTATACTGCATTGCAGGTACAGCAGCATCACCGATGTTCTTAACTACTGATTTTACGGGGTTATCTAAGAATATCTGACCAGATATTATGTGCCCACGCATCGGCAAACTCGCCTTCTAACAACGTAGGTGTTGGTGTTATCCCCCCACCTGGCATCACCGCCATTTTTTCCGTCTTTGGATCATATCTGAATACAGCCGCGACATGGCCTGCTTTTTCGCCGTCAGTAAAACTATAGCAGGTATTACCAAATACGGGTTCAGGTTCAACGTCGTGCTCATGCAATAATGCAATGACCGCGGCTGCACATACCTTGGCCTGCACATTCGCGATATGACCCGATTTGGGTAAGGTAGATGCCACAGCATCACCTATCACATGGACATCCTGAACAGCAGTTGACTCATACGTTCTAAAATCAACCTCACACCAGCGTTTATCCACATTAATCACGCCTGCCAGCTCAGCTACCTTACCGGCTCGTTGTGGCGGTATAACATTCAATACATCTGCCTGAACACTATCAAATACACTATCGACCGTTAGGGTATCAACATCAATATTTTCCACACCATTACTGGGTTGATACTCAATAATATCGGCATAAAGATCATCCCAAACACCTTTAAACAAGGCTTTTTTAGAGACGATATCACCATTGGCATCGAGAATAATTAATTTGGCTGTTGGATTATGTTGTTTTAAAAATAAGGCGATTTGACAAGCACGTTCATAAGGGCCGGGGAGACAACGAAATGGCGCTTGTGGAATGGTCATCACCACTTTGCCACCTTTAGGCATGGCTTTTAACTGTTCATGCAACAACTGTGTTTGCGGTCCAGCTTTCCAGGCATGAGGAATCTTAGTCTCAACAATCTCCGGCGTGAGCATGCTTAACTGGTCATAAATAAAATCAACACCGGGAGCAACGATAAGGCGGTCATACTGAACCACTGTGCCATCATCAAGACGCACATTTTTGTTATCAACATCCACCGCATTTACCGTGGCCTGAATCATCTTCACACCGTAGTGAGAACTCAGGGCATGATAATCAAAGGTCAATTGCTGTAGGGTTCGGTGACCACTTAATACGAGATTACTTTGTGGGCAGGAAACAAAAGCCGTTTTTTTCTCAATCAGAATCACTTCAAGATCCGGCGACCACATGCGTATATATTTGGCAGCAGTGGCACCCGCAAACCCGCCACCAATAATCACAACACGTTGAGGCTTTCTAGGTGGAGTCACCATGGCTGAGCTTATATTCGGAAATGCGGCTAACGCAGATACTGATATAGCTCTTTTCATCACTTGCCGGCGATTAATAGCCATAATAACTCCCCTACTTAATCAAGAAACATGCTCACCTTGTGCCTGTAAATCGGCATGATAAGAAGAACGCACCATCGGGCCACTGGCAACATGCTCAAAGCCCATTTGTTTACCTGCCACAGCAAGTTCATCAAATTCGGCTGGCGTGACAAACCGCTCAACCGGTAAATGATGCATGCTCGGTTGCAGATATTGCCCTAAGGTCAACATTCGACAACCATGGTCACGCAGATCCTGCATCACTTGTTTGACTTCATCTATAGTTTCACCCAAGCCCAGCATCAAACCTGATTTAGTCGGCACATCGGGATGCATCTCCTGAAACCGCTTGATTAAATCCAGCGACCACTGATAGTCAGAACCTGGTCTGACGGCCTTGTACAAACGTGGAATACTTTCCAGATTATGATTAAAAATATCCGGCGGACTTTGCTTGAGAATATCCAGCGCCACATCCATCCGACCACGAAAATCTGGCACCAGTACTTCAATATTGGTTTGTGGTGACTGCTGGCGAATTTCATCAATACAACGGACAAAATGGGCCGCTCCACCATCACGCAAATCATCACGATCAACAGAGGTGACCACAACGTGTTTTAGTTGCATGGCAGCAATGGTTTTGGCCAGATGTGCTGGTTCGTTCTCATCTAATGGATCAGGACGACCATGCGCCACATCACAAAACGGGCAGCGACGGGTACAGATATTACCCATAATCAGAAAAGTTGCCGTACCATGAGAAAAACATTCGCCTAAATTAGGACAAGCAGCTTCTTCGCATACCGTGTGCAGCTTATGTTCACGAAGCATATCTTTAATATGTTTCACTTTTGGATCGGCATGTGATTTTGACCGAATCCATTCTGGTTTACGTTTTGGCTTGCTTGGCTCAATTTTTATCGGAATACGGGAGACCTTTGATTCGCCCTTAAGAGCGCGAACGTCTCGTCTTCCGTCTACTGTTTCAGTCATGCATTATTTCCTAATTGTGTCAGTTGCTGAAAAGCGGACACAAATTGTTGTTTCGCTTCTGTCATTGTTATATCAATGCCCAGCGATCTCATATCAATTACTTCCATGCCAGCATAACCGCATGGATTAATGTAGCTAAAGGGTGTTAAATCCATATCAATATTCAGACTGACGCCGTGATAGCAGGCCCCTCGTTTCACTCGTAACCCCAGTGAAGCGATTTTTCGCTCATCAACATAGACACCGGGCGCATCCTGTCTGGCATAGGCATCAACACCGTATTGTGCGAGCAAATTCACGACTGTCTGCTCAATATTTGTCACCATTTGCCTAACCCCAATCCCAGCTCGGCGCAAATCAATTAAGGTATACACAACCAGTTGTCCGGGACCATGATAGGTTACCTGTCCGCCACGATCTGTGGTCACAACAGGAATCGCCGATTCCATCAAAATATGGGCAGGATCACCATTTGCCCCTTGGGTAAAGACTGGATTGTGCTCAAGTAACCATAAGGCGTCTTCTGTGTCAGTCTGTCGCTCGAGCGTAAAAGACTGCATGGCATCCACGGTTGGCACATAGTCAACCAGCCCCAGATCGTTAATTTGCATGAAGGCTAAAGTACGTATTTGATGGCGTCGTGATCACTTAAATCCTGATAGATCGCATCGAGCTGAGGTTTACTTGTTGCTCTTATGGTCACGGTAATCGATGTGAATTTACCACCAGAACTCTGTTTCTGGCTGACCGCTCCTTCAGCAATATCATCAACATGACGTCTGACAATTTCGACCACAATGCTATCAAGTTCTTCACTGGTCTCGCCCATGGCTTTGATAGCAAAGTCACAAGGAAATTCTAATAATGTCTCTTGTTGTTCTTGTTCACTCATTTATTCGCCTCCAACTTATCACGTTGGTAAAGTTCATCCAGTTGCTGCCAGATAGGTCCCGGAATTCCTAGCCCTACAGGCTTATCATCCAACGTCGTCACAGGTAATAACTCCCGCGTTGAGCTACTGATCCAAATTTCATCAGCCCGGGTAAGCCTTTCTGCTGTCACCGATTCTTCTCTGAAAGCAATATTGGCTTTAGCTGCCAGCTCTAACACGAAGTCACGGGTGATGCCGGGTAAAACCGTATTATCTTTTGCTGCCGTATAGATCACACCATCAAACACAGCATAACTATTACTGGCAGAACCTTCCGTCATCACACCATCACGAATCAAAATGGCTTCGCCAGCCCCCTGCTCGTGTGCCTGCTGTCTCAGCATGGTGTTTGGTAACAAAGCAATCGCTTTGATATCGCAGCGCTGCCAGCGAATATCGTCTACAGTGATCGCTTTAATCCCTTGTTCTTTATATGACTCGGGCAGCGAATTAAGCGGATTGCTCATCATAAATACAGTCGGCTTAACCCCTTCCGGAAAGACATGTTCACGCGGTGCCACACCTCGTGTTACCTGCAAATAAACCGCCTGATTATCACTGTCATTCTGCTCAATCAGCTGGGTGATTAACTGTGTCCAACGCGCTTCATCAAACGGATTGTTTAAATGAATACCATCCAGACTATTTTGTAGTCGGGATAAATGTGCCTGTAAACGAAAAGGTTGACGACCGTAGACAGGGATTACTTCATAGACCCCGTCACCGAATAAAAAGCCCCGGTCATAAACGGATACCTTTGCCTGCTCAGCAGGCAAAAAAGTATCGTTTAAGAACACAGTTGCCATGGATGGTTAGCCCCAAATCCACAACATGATTTCATCAATCAGGCGACGCCACCAACTACCTTGTTCAACATCATTTAAGGCCACTAATGGTTGTTTTGCTACCACTTCATCACCAAGACGAATATCCACTTCGCCCAGGACTGTACCGGCTTTAACAGGGGCAATAACCGGTTGTTGAATATTGGTTGTCGCTTGTAACTGGTCATACTGACCACGTGGCACGGTGACAGATAACGGTTTAGCCAGACCGAGTGATAACTGATCCGTCGCGCCTTTCCATACTTTAGTATCAATAATGCCAGTATTGGCTTTATATAACTGATGTGTTTCAAAGAAACGGAAACCATAGTTCAGTAATTTTTGTGTTTCCTGTGCACGCGCGTTTTCACTGCGAGTGCCAAGTACCACAGAAATTAAACGCATATCTCCACGCTTTGCAGAGGCAGCGAGACAAAAACCTGCTTCTTCTGTATGACCCGTTTTTAAGCCATCTACGCTATTATCACGCCATAACAGCTTGTTACGGTTATGCTGAGTAATGCCGTTATAGGTATATTCTTTTTCTGAATACCATTCGTAATGTTCGGGGAAATCACGAATCAAAGCGGCTGATAAAATCGCAATATCATGAGCTGTTGTGTAGTGATCTGGGTCAGGCAAACCCGTGGCATTCATATAGTTGGTGTTGTACATGCCGAGCTGCTGAGCATACTGATTCATCATCTGTGCAAAGGTTTCTTCACTACCGGCAATATGTTCTGCTAAAGCAACAGCCGCATCATTACCTGACTGCACAATCATACCGCGCATTAACGATTCCAGACTGACCTTAGTATTAACCTCCATAAAGCTGCGTGAGCCCTGCATACGCCAGGCTTTCTCGCTAATCAGCACTTCATCATCCAGATGGATATTGCCCGCATGTAGTTCATGAGACACGACATAAGAAGTCATCAGTTTAGTGATACTTGCCGGTGGTAACTTCTCATCGGCATTTTCTTCAGCAAGAATTCGACCGCTATCGTAATCCATTAAAATATAGGATTTTGCCGCGACACTCGGCGCAGACGGCTGAGGTGTGATTGCACCTGCAAAAACTTGGGTAAAAGCAAATAAAAAGGACAGAAATAAAACAACTTTCGTGTTTTTCAGCATATTGAACTCTCTGAATCTAAATGTTTAATCGATAACGATGTGCGAATTGGGAAAGCCAAGACCAGCGACTTTCGTTGCAAGGCTATCACCTTGTTCAACGCTGCTTAATGGCCCTATACGCACACGATATAGGGTTCCCTGCGAACTTTTAAATGGTGTGATCGTAATCACACCTGTAATTTCATGCTGTAATTTCCGTTTAACTTGCTCAGCACGGCTAAGGCTACTGAAGGCCCCCACTTGCAGGAACATTTCTGCTGAGCTTATTGACTTTACCGAAGCAGTCACCTCAGATGCTGGCTCCTTTACTACTGGAGTCACCGTATTGGCTTTGCCCGGTGTTGTCAGTGCACGGATTTCCACAAGTCCAGTACCTTTCGCAATGATACCGAGTTTGGTCGCTGCACTATATGATAAATCAATCAGGCGGTTTTCGTGAAATGGACCACGATCATTGACCTTCACAATCGCTTTTTTACCATTTTCCAGATTAGTCACTTCGACATAGGTTGGCAACGGCAAAGTCTTATGCGCAGCCGTCATTTTGTACATATCGTAAATTTCACCACTCGATGTTCTGCGTCCATGGAATTTGGTGCCATACCACGAAGCAATACCTTTCTCATGGTAGCCTTCAGCACTGCTTAGGGTGTAATAATTTTTACCTAATACTTTGTACTGACGTGGATTACCATATTTACTTAAGGGTTCATTTTTAGGAACGGCATCAGGCACATTACTGAGATCCGGAACACGCGTCGGTGCACTATCCTGATCCTGTTTGACAACACCAACACCCCCACCGCAAGAAGTTAAAAAGCCGATCAGCAATAATATCGCTGACCGGTGTACCACTAACCTCATTTTGTATTATCCATTTTTTCTCGAATAGCTTGTGCTAATTGATACACAGCCATGGCATACATTCGGCTGTGATTGTAGCGAGTAATTGCATAAAAATTTTGACGTCCTAACCAATATTCTTCACCGTCTTGTTGAGTTAATCCAACGACGGATAACATGTCATCACCAGTTGGTACCTGTGACAATGAGAAGCCCGCTTCCTGAAGCTGTTGTCGTGTGAACGCTGGCTTAAGATCATTAGCTAACATCGCTTGTGAAAGCGGTTTACTGGCTTGAGTACGATGCACAATGGACTGACCGGACACCCAACCATGTAACTTCAAATAATTGGCAATACTGCCGATGGCATCTGTCGGATTCGTCCATATATCACGATGTCCATCACCATCAAAATCAACAGCATAGGCAAGGTAACTGCTTGGCATGAACTGTCCAAGTCCCATTGCACCGGCGTATGATCCTACAGGTTCAAGCTCAGATATTTTCTCTTCATGTGTCAAAACTAAAAACTTTTCCAGCTCACTACGGAAGAAAGGACTGCGTGGTGGGTAGCGAAAAGCCAAGGTCGATAAAGCATCAACTACTCTGTATCCGCCCATATGCTGGCCATAACGGGTTTCAACGCCTAATATCGCGATAATGATTTCTGCAGGCACGCCATATTGTTTTTCAGCCGCTTCCAGGGCTTCTTTATGTTGCTGCCAGAATTCATAGCCGCCATTAATACGCGAGTCAGTGATAAAAATATTCCGGTACTCATACCAAGGTTTACTTTTTTCAGCCGGTCTGGAAATAGCTTTAAGAATGGCATCCTTCACTTCGACCTGATCAAAGACATTTTCTAACTCAGCACGATCAAAACCGTGTTTGACGACCATCTCATCGATAAATTGCTCGACATCCGGCAATTGGTCATTGGCTTGCAAATTAAGACTGGCAAGCAGCAGCAAAGAACTGAATAGCTTTTTTTTCACGGTGACATCATCCTTCGGTGAGTATGAATAGACATCAGGATACCGAAGCCTGCCAGCAGGGTCACCATAGACGTTCCCCCATAACTGATTAAGGGCAACGGCACCCCTACAACGGGTAACAATCCTGTTACCATCCCAACATTAACGAACACATAGACAAGGAAAGTAATAGAAATACTTCCTGCTAATAATCTGGCGAAGCTGCTTTGAGCCTGGCTGGCAATATACAGTCCTCTGCTGGCAACCAATAAATAAATGAATAATAAAATGGCCACCCCTACCAGGCCGAACTCTTCTGAGATGACAGCAAAGATGAAGTCGGTAGATCGTTCAGGCAAAAATTCCAGATGCGATTGTGTTCCCTGCAACCAGCCCTGACCAAATAAACCACCTGAACCAATCGCAATTTTTGACTGAATAATATGATAGCCAGCGCCAAGAGGATCATTTTCCGGATTTAAAAAAGTCAGAACACGACGCCGCTGATAATCGTGCATGAAATACCATAAAACCGGCGCAGCTGATGCACAAGCCACTAAAAAACTAATGATAATCTTCCAGCTGATTCCAGCCAGAAACAACACAATCAGTCCCGAACTGGCAATCAGAATAGCTGTCCCCAAATCAGGCTGCTTGGCAATTAAGAATGACGGTAAACCGATCAGTATCAAGCCAGAAAGAATGCGCCAGGCTGATGGCGGCAAAGGCCGTTCGGCAATATAGGCTGCTATTAAAATAGGTACCGCTAATTTGATAATTTCAGAAGGCTGAAAACGGAAAAATCCCAGATTAAGCCAACGTTGAGCACCTTTACCTTCATGACCGAATAGTAAAACCGCAATCAATAAAATCAAGCCAAATCCATACAGCCAATAGGCATTATCGCGCAGCCGATCCGGATCAATCTGCGCAATCACAATCATCACTGTTAGGGCCATACCTATCCTGACTAGCTGCCGTAGAATAATGCCAAAGTCCTGGCCTCCGGCACTAAACAACATCATCAAACCAGCCCCTATCAACACCAGCAGCCCAAGAGATAATAATGGATCGATATGAAAGCGTCTCAGCATCGAAGACAGTTGCCACTGATGTGATTTTCTTCTGTCTGTTAGCAGGCTACTCATCGACTTTAAGTCCAAAATATTGTTGAATTAATTTTCTGGCAATCGGTGCAGCCACTTTACTACCACTACCACCATTTTCGACTACAACAGCGACCGCAAACTCGGGTTTATCTGCAGGTGCGAAGGCAATAAATAAGGCGTGATCATGCAGCTTTCGCTCCAACGTTTCAGCATCGTATTCTTCATCTTGGGCAATACCGAACACTTGAGCGGTACCCGTTTTGCCAGCCACTTTGAACGGCATATCTTTTCCTACCGATCTGGCTGTGCCCCGCGCGCCATGAATCACTTCTACCATTGCCTGCACCACATTTTCCCAGTTCTGACTATTTTGCATCGGCAAATTGTTCATGATCTCGCTATTTCTGAGATTCATATCTGTTTGCCCAGCAGGACGGGTTGCTCTGACTACCTGTGGCTGCATCGAAATACCACGCATAGCGAGTGTCGCAGTAGCATGAGCCAATTGTACGGGGGTGGTTTGATTAAAGCCTTGTCCAATACCTGAAATCAAGGTTTCCCCAGGGAACCAGGCTTGGTTACGACTGGCTCGTTTCCACTCACTGGAAGGTGACAAGCCTTCACTTTCATTAGGCAAATCAATCCCACTGCGATGCCCAAAGCCAAAATAGTCTAAAAAGTTGTGTAAGCGATCAATGCCTAATGTATGCGCCAGATCATAAAAATAGACATCACAGGACTGAGCAACAGCATCCTTCATATCCACCATGCCATGGCCATAACTCTTCCAACAGCGATAGCGATGGCTACTGCCAGGTAAGCTATACCAGCCTGGACAATAGGTTTTGGAATGCTCATCCACAACGCCAAGTTCCAAGCCAGCAAGCGCAACAAATGGTTTCAGTGTTGAACCAGGGGGATAATGTCCACGAAGTGCCCTGTCGAATAAAGGACGGTCAGGCGAATCTCTCAATTCCCCATATTCCTTGCTACTGATACCTGAAACAAACGAATTTGGATTATAGTCAGGCTTGCTGACCAACGCTAAAACCCCACCATTTCGCGGATCAATAGCGACAATGGAGCCGTTGTAATCCCCCAGAGAATCAGCAGCCACTCGCTGCAAATTAATATCTAAATTCAGAAATAAATCATCACCCGATTGCGAAGGTACCGACATTAATTCTCGAACAATTCGCCCCTGCACATTCGTTTCAACTTGACGATAACCAACGCTGCCATGCAAGGTATCTTCGTATTGTTTCTCAATACCTGTCTTACCTATTTGAGAAGTACCTTTGTAATCTTTCTGATCAATGAGTTCCATATCACGTTCATTGATACGGCCCACATAACCAACAGCATGAGCAAACAGATTATTTTGCGGATAGTGACGAATCAACCGGCCTTCGATGTCCACACCGGGAAATCGATAACGGTTAGCAGAAAATCTAGCGACTTCCTCTTCCGTCAATCGCTGCCTAATAACCACATGATGAAAACGACGTTGACGTTTCATCCGGTCTTTAAAGGCATCGATATCCTCGTCAGATAAAGCCAAGAGCTGACTTAACTCTCTCAGTGTCTGGTCAATATCAGGGACTTTTTCCGGCACCATTTCCAGGCTGAACGTTGGAATATTCTCGGCAAGCAGAACACCGTTACGATCATAAATCAGTCCCCGCTGTGGTGGCAGCGGTTCGATATCAACACGATTGCGGTTTGATAGAGAGTCAAAGTGTTCATATTCAAACACTTGCAGATAGACTAAACGGAAGATAACAATGCCAAAAATAATGACCGAGAGTAGGCCGGAAAATAATAAACGTCCGTTTACCAGGCGACTTTCACGAAAATGATCTTTAAGGGTGAACTTTGATGCCATATCAAGTTCACGTCACCTGAAATGTGCGACGAATTTTACGTAACACCGCATACATTAATGGCCACAGAAGTGTACTGGTTAACACTGGCATCCAGCTTTCCCAACGTAATGTTGCCCGCGCTACCGCCACATCAATAAATTCGACCAAAAATACAACTGACAGAATGGTTAATGCCTGTTGCCATAGCGGATACTGACGTAATTGAAGATGAAAACGGGCAATTAAATAGATGGCCAATGCATAACTAAAAGCCATCACGCCTAATATGCCGCCCATGGTCACATCCATTATGAATCCTGTACACCAGGCAACACCGATACTGACACGATGAGGTAAAGCCATTGCCCAGTAAATTAATGTCATGACGACCCATTCCGGACGAAAAAAACGCGCATAATCAGGTAATGGCATAAGCATCATCAAAATGGCAATAATGAGTGTAATAACGATCACAAAGCCGTTACGCGTTTTAATTGTCGTCGCCATGCTCTATCTCCGCTTTTGACGACTCAATATCAGCTTGTATAGCTGGTAAACGCTCTGTTTGAATTTTTTCACCTGGCAGCACCAACATTACCTCACGACTGGTCGACAGCTTCGCCGCGGGTTCAACTTTAATATCCGCAAAAGGTTTACCCTGGGGAAATTCGACTGACACCACTTTACCCACTGGATAACCGACCGGAAAGCGTCCACCCAGGCCAGATGTCACTAATAAATCACCTTCACGGACATCCGCATTGTGAGGCAAAAAGTCCATCTGCAGATATTCACCTAATCCACGTCCTGTTACAACAGCTCGCAGACCATTACGGTTAATCTGTACCGGAATACTATGGCTGGGATCAGTTAACAGCACCACCCGGCTCGACACTTCTGATGTTTCCGTCACCTGTCCCATCACGCCCGTGGCATCTAATACCGGTTGGCCAATATAGACACCATAATTCCTACCCTTATCAATCACCACCTGTTGAGAAAAGGGATCGAGGTCAATCGTCAACAATTCAGCAACCTGAACTCTTTCTTGTAGACGAAATGAAGAGCCTAATAACTCTTTCAATCGCATATTTTCTCGTTCTAAGGACTGTAGTTTCTGTAAGCGAATACTCTGCAACATATTATTCGCTTCCATCACGGTAATTTTTTCACGCAGTTGCTTACGATCCTGAAAAAAGTCATTAACCCAATCCGTTAAATCTGTGGGTAAGGATGCAGCCGCCTGCATTGGATAAACAGCCGTCGACAAAGCCGAACGTACTGGCTTGAAATAATCCAGACGCGTGTCGAGAAAAAACACCAGAATTGATGCGATAACTGCCAGCATCATCCGGGTATTTAAAGAAGGTGTATGGGCGAATAAAGGTTTAATAACTCAAAGTCCAAAAACTAAAAGACCTTCGCAAATGGGTAACACTTGCAAAGGTCTTACTACTCAATCTAGTCACAATTACTCAAAGGTAAATACGTCAGTACCTTTTTCATCAATCATCTCAAGTGCACGACCACCACCACGAGCGACACAAGTAAGTGGATCTTCTGCAATTATCGCTGGCAAACCAGTTTCTTCAATAAGCAGTCTGTCTAAGTCGCGTAATAATGCACCACCACCGGTTAACACGATACCACGCTCAGCGACATCAGCACCTAATTCTGGTGGCGTTTGTTCAAGTGCTGTCTTAACGGCTGCGACAATACCAGAAAGCGGATCTTGTAAGGCTTCCAGAATTTCATTGCTATTCAATGTGAAGCTGCGTGGAACACCTTCGGCCAAATTCCGACCACGTACTTCCATTTCACGAACTTCATTACCTGGATAGGCTGAACCAATTTCTTTTTTGATTTTTTCTGCGGTGGATTCACCAATGAGCGTGCCGTAATTACGACGAACGTAATTAACAATGGCCTCATCAAATAAATCACCACCGATACGTACTGAAGCAGAATAGACGATACCGTTTAATGAGATAACCGCGACTTCTGTGGTACCACCACCGATGTCTAATACCATCGAACCACTAGCTTCATCTACCGGCATGCCCGCACCAATCGCTGCGGCCATCGGTTCTTCAATCAAAAATACATCTCGTGCCCCTGCACCTGCGGCAGATTCACGAATTGCGCGACGCTCAACCTGAGTTGAACCACAGGGTACGCAGACTAAAACGCGCGGACTTGGTTTTAAGAAGCGTCCTTCATGCACTTTACGAATAAAATGCTGCAACATTTTTTCCGTTACGGTGAAATCAGCGATAACACCATCTTTTAATGGCCTGATGGCAGTGATATTGCCCGGCGTTCGTCCCAGCATGCGCTTGGCTTCGACACCGACCGCAGCTATAGAACGAGGGCCTCCCGGACCTTTATCCTGACGAATAGCAACAACTGAAGGTTCGTCTAGTACGATACCTTTGCCGCGCACATAAATCAGCGTATTCGCTGTTCCAAGATCGATCGACAGATCGTTGGAGAAAATTCCACGTAAACGTTCAAACATTGAAGAAACCACACCTGAAAGGGGTAAAATAGATACTTTAGCAATGCTCTGGGCTGTTGGGCAAGCAACTAATCATTTAAACTTACTGCTTTGTTGAAGCAATTAACCTTTGGAACTGTCGATGAGTTTAGATAAACACGATGTAGAAAAAATCGCGCACCTCGCACGCCTGTCGATACAGGAAGATGACATCCCTCATTATGCACGGGATTTAAATAATATTCTCAATTTAGTTGACCAGTTGAGCGCAGCTGACACAAACGACATACTTCCTATGGCCCATCCTCTTGATGCACATCAACGCTTACGGCCTGATGCTGTTACTGAAGTCAATCAGCGTGAAGCATTTCAGGCGATTGCTCCTAAAACTGAAGCCGGTGTCTATCTGGTTCCTAAAGTCATCGAATAAAGCAACACAGGCAAACACATGCATAACAAATCACTTTCAGAATTATCGGCAGCCCTGCACAACAGTGAAATAAGCAGTGTTGAACTTACTCAGCATTACCTGAACCGTATCAATCAACACAACGGTACCTTAAATGCTTTCATCACGGTCACCGAAGAACGCGCATTAGAACAAGCAAAAGCGGCAGATAAATTACTGGCAGAAAAAAAAGCTGGCGCGCTAACCGGGATTCCGCTCGCTCATAAAGATATTTTCTGCACAAAAGGTATCCGCACCAGCTGTGGTTCCAAAATGCTGGATAAATTTATTGCGCCTTATGATGCCACCGTCGTTGAAAAGATTGATCAGGCAGGTATGGTCACCCTGGGTAAAACCAATATGGACGAATTTGCTATGGGTTCATCTAATGAAACAAGTTGGTACGGCCCAGTAAAAAACCCATGGGATACTGACCGTGTGCCTGGTGGTTCATCAGGCGGCTCAGCAGCAGCCATGGCAGCGCGTTTAGCGCCTATTGCCACAGGCACTGATACAGGTGGCTCCATCCGTCAGCCCTCTTCTTTATGTAATCTTACTGGTCTGAAACCCACCTATGGACGTATTTCTCGCTACGGCATGATTGCCTTTGCTTCCAGTTTGGATCAAGCTGGGCCGATGGCTAACAGTGCTGAAGACGCGGCTTGGTTAATGAACGTTATGTCAGGATTTGATGAGAAAGATTCGACCAGTGTGGATCGTGATGTACCTGATTACACGGCCAGTTTGAATGATTCACTGGAAGGCCTGACCATTGGCCTGCCTAAAGAATATTTTGGCGAAGGTCTTGATCCTCGTGTTGCGGCTACAGTGGAAGCGGCCATTAAAACGTATGAAAAAATGGGCGCAACATTAAAAGAAATTACCTTACCGAATACCGGTTTGGCTGTGCCGACATACTATGTGGTTGCCCCTGCGGAGTGTTCATCAAATCTGTCCCGAATGGATGGTGTACGTTTCGGTCACCGTGCCGAAGATCCGAAAGACTTAATGGATCTTTACACCCGTTCACGTGGCGAAGGCTTTGGTGAAGAAGTCAAACGTCGCATTATGATTGGTACTTATGCCTTATCGGCTGGTTACTACGATGCTTATTACCTAAAAGCACAGCAATGTCGTCGTCTTATCAGTAATGATTTCCAGGAAGCATTTAAAGAAGTCGATGTGATTATGGGACCGACAGCCACCAACCCCGCATTCCGTTTTGGTGAAAAAACCGATGATCCGGTTGCCATGTATCTGGAAGATATTTATACCATCAATACCAATCTGGCTGGCTTACCCGGTATGTCTATTCCAGCCGGTTTTGTTAATAATTTACCCGTCGGTTTACAAATTATTGGTAACTATTTTGATGAGGCAAGATTATTAAATATCGGTCATCGTTACCAACAAGAAACAGATTGGCATCAACGTATACCGGAAACGTTTAAATAAGAAATTAAAGGGGCTCATCGCCCCTTTTTTCTACGCCTAAGCCATGTCTATTTCTGTTATTCTTGCTTGAATAATCAATCTGGGTATGAGGAAACCGCTCAATGAAGGCAGCAGAGCTATTTGTCAAAGCACTTGAGAATGAAGGTGTTGAATATATTTTTGGCATTCCGGGAGAAGAAAACCTGGACGTGATGGATGCCTTGCTGGATTCACATATCCAATTTATTACAACTCGTCATGAGCAAGGAGCTGCTTTTATGGCGGATGTTTATGGTCGGCTTACCGGGCGTGCTGGCGTCTGTATTGCTACCTTGGGTCCGGGAGCTACCAATCTGATCACTGGGGTTGCGGATGCAAATATGGATCACGCACCGTTAATTGCTATTGCTGGTCAGGCATCCACTCACCGCCTGCACAAAGAATCTCATCAAGTACTAGATCTGGAAGCGATGTTTCGGCCGATTACTAAATACGCCTCGCGTATTGTCAGCCCAGAAGTTATTCCAGAAGTGGTTCGAAAAGCATTTAAAGTCGCCCAGACAGAAAAAACCGGAGCCTGCTTTATTGAGTTTCCGGAAAATATTGCTGAAATGGAGATTGACGATGTTCCATTACGGGTCAAAAATGCCTCCGCTCCGGAACCTGCTGCAGAAGAAATTGAACGTGCGGCAGAAGTGATTTCTAATGCAAAAAGCCCGATCATTCTCGCTGGTAATGGTGTGATCCGTGCCGATGCCTGTAATGAACTGGCCGAATTTTCAGAGAAATTGGGCATTCCTATCGCCAATACCTTTATGGCGAAAGGGGTTGTTCCTTTTCGTCACCCAATGGCATTAGGTAGTGTTGGTCTGCAATCTAATGATTATGCTAACTGTGGTTTTGCTAATGCTGATGTCATTATCTGTATTGGTTACGATATTGTGGAATACCACCCTTATCTATGGCATCCATCACGTGACAGAACCATCATCCATATCGACACAACACATGCAGAAGTCGATGCACACTACAGTATCAGTTTGGCGGTTGTTGGTAATATTCGCCACAGTCTCAACCGAGTGGCTGCACTAACGACACCGCATCAGGGCAAGGCTATGCGTACCCTGCGTGACAGCCTGATCACTGAGATGAATATTCACCGTGACGATATTGAGTTTCCGGTTAAACCACAAAAAATTATCTGGGATCTACGTACCGCGATGGATTTGCAGGATATTGTGATCTGTGATGTCGGTGCCCATAAAATGTGGATGTCTCGGATGTTCCGCTGTGAATATCCTAACACCTGCATCATATCCAATGGATTTGCCAGCATGGGTATTGCCGTACCGGGGGCGATTGCTGCTAAGTTAGCCAATCCACAACGCAAAGTTGTAGCCGTCACTGGTGACGCTGGCTTTTTGATGAACTCACAAGAAATCGAAACAGCCATGCGACTGAATATCGCCATTGTTATTCTGGTATGGAACGATGCCAGTTATGGCCTGATTGAGTGGAAACAACAAAATCAATTTGGCCGGACCAGTCATGTACAATTCACCAACCCAGATTTTGTTCAATACGCGCAATCTTTTGGTGCGTTTGGTGTCAGAGTTGAGAAGACAGAGCAATTAATGCCCATTCTAAAAGAAGCCTTAGACAGAAATACCGTGACAGTTATTGATTGCCCGGTTGATTATCGAGAGAACCTCAAACTAACAGAAGCATTAGGCCAACTAACCTTAACGATTTAATTTCACATGACACAGTTTATAAAACCCGCCATTGGCGTCATCGTTCTTGCGATAGTCGCAGTACTTATTTTTAATGTCGTCCAGACAAAACAAGGACTACCTGAACAAACCTTTACGGATCTGGATGGAAAGACACATTCATTTGAGGATTTTAAAGGGAAACCATTATTAGTTATTTTCTGGGCGACGGATTGTCCTGCCTGTGTCCAGGAGCTACCCGAACTCAAAGCGGTTTATAAAGAGTACGCGCCTAAAGGCTTAGGTGTTGTCAGTATTGCGTTAGCACACGATAAACCTGAACATTTACTGGCAATGCGGCTTGAAAAACAGATCCCCTATCTGATTAGCTGGGATAAAACGGGTGAACTGGCAGATGCGTTTAACAATGTGCGGGTTACCCCTACTCACTTTTTATACTCCGCTGATGGTGATGTTGTTATGCGCAAAATCGGTAGTGTGTCAAAAGAAATGCTCAGCGAGAAACTCAGCAGTATGGGGCTGTAGCAAATTCTAATACATTTACACTACACTTCTATAGTCTTATATGGTATAAAGTACGGCTTTGTAAATGCAGGCAGGGACCAAAATCGGCGCCCTGTGGTAAAAGTGTATCAGGAGCAGGTTTTAAAATGGCCAGAGTATGTCAGGTAACGGGCAAGCGCCCTATGAGCGGTAACAATGTTTCACACGCTCATAACAAAACAAAACGTCGTTTCTTACCCAACCTTCACTCACACCGTTTTTGGGTTGAGTCTGAAAATCGCTGGGTTAAGCTGCGTGTCAGCAACCATGGTCTGCGCATCATCGATAAGAGAGGGATTGATTCCGTCCTTACTGACATCCGCGCCCGTGGCGAAAAAATTTAGGAGTAAGACATGCGCGATAAAATTAAATTAGTCTCATCTGCTGGTACTGGTCACTACTACACCACAGACAAAAACAAACGTACTATGCCTGAAAAACTAGAGATCAAAAAGTTTGATCCTGTTGTGCGTAAACACGTTATGTATAAAGAAGCTAAAATTAAATAATATTGCCCACAATATTATTTTAGAAAAACCCGCCTTCGCGGGTTTTTTTATGTCTGAAATCACACTATTATGCTCGTTTGTTTATTATTAAGTTCTGATACATGAGTGACGACGCTGATTTATCTTCTATCATTATCGCTAGGCAGCCTATATTTGATCGTCACTATAATACTTATGCTTATGAACTGTTATTCCGTAATAACCAAACATCACAATCAGCTGATTTAGATTATTACTCTGGCGATATCGCCACCACACGTGTTATCAATTACAGCTTTCTTGAACTGGGTATAGAGCGCGTTATCGGCAATCACCTGGCTTTCGTCAACTTGACCCGGAATTTTATACTAAGTGATGACCCAATACCTTTTGGTGGTGAGCGTGTTGTCCTGGAAGTGTTGGAGAATATTGAGGTTGATGAAGAACTGATTAATGCGGTTAAAAAACTAGCATTGAGTGGTTATCACATCGCACTTGATGATTTTATTTTCCATGAATCATTACGGCCACTTATTGAGCTAGCCTCCATCATCAAAGTCGATATACTTTCTTTATCAGAGTCGGAATTAAGGCATCATGTCGAGCGGCTTCGAGCGTTTCCAGTCAAGCTACTGGCAGAAAAAGTTGAAACCAAGGCTGAATTTGAACTGTGCATGGAATTGGGTTTTGACTATTTTCAGGGTTATTTTTTCTGTCGGCCTGAAATCATTAAAGATAATCCCATCCCTGATAATAAGATTAAACTGCTCGAGTTATTAGGTAAACTACAAGATCCGGATATTGAATTTAAAACGATAGAAGCAATCATTCGTCAGGATCCTGGTCTCAGTTTAAAGCTGTTACGTTTACTCAACTCAGCTGCGATAGGGTTTCCAAGACAGATAAACTCATTGCGTGAAGGCCTCGTTATTTTAGGTTTAAAAGCAATAAAAACCTGGACAACTTTGATTGTGATGAGTGAAATGAGTTCTGGACCGGCAGAACTAATTCATATGACATTGGTCAGAGCAAAAATGGCAGAAAAGATAGCAGCTCAATTTGGCTGCTCACCGGATAGTGGCTTTTTATTAGGCTTGTTTTCAACCATTGACACCATATTGTCAAAACCGATGGACGAAATTATTAAATCAATCCCACTCAGTAATGAATCGAGCCTTGCACTGATTAGTCGTGGTGGTATAAAAGGTCAACTATTAAACTGTGTTACTGATTATTGTGAAGGACATTGGAATAAGGTAGCCGATAGTACCGGACCATCACTGGAAGTGATGAGCAATGCCTATATTGAAGCCTGTCACTGGGCCACAATTACTCTCGATACGATTTAGTGTAAATGATTGATCCCATACTCTTACTCGAAGCGAAAGAACTATCCCGTTTTTTCGGCGATACTGCAGCTGTTAACAACGTCAGTTTTAATATCAAACAAGGTGAGGTACTTGGTTTTTTGGGACCAAACGGCGCCGGAAAAAGTACCACCATGCGTATGCTGACCGGCAACCTTGCTCCTGATAATGGACAGATAATCATTAACGGCATTGATTTACTGGATAATCCTAAACAGGCCAAAGCCTGCATTGGCTATCTGCCCGAAACACCACCACTATACAAAGAGCATACTGTCAGCGAATTTTTACAGTTCTGCGCCCGCCTGAATGGCATAGCTAAAAAGCAGCAAAAAACCGCTGTCGACAATGTGATTGAACGTTGTGGCCTGGCTGATGTCAGTAAGCGCTTGATTGCTAATCTATCAAAAGGGTTTCAACAACGTGTTGGTATTGCTCAAGCGATTATTCACTCACCAGCCGTAGTGATACTGGACGAACCGACATCGGGACTGGACCCTATACAAATTCGTGAAATACGTCAGCTTATCCGCGATATTGCCAATGAACACAGCGTTATCCTGTCTACCCATATTCTGCCTGAGGTGCAGATGTTATGTGACCGGGTGCAGATCATTTCAAAAGGCCAGTTATTATTTAATGACAGTCTGCAAAAGCTTACTGAGCAAATGCAATCTACCGCTATTGTTGTTGGTTTTTCGCAAAGTATTGGGCAACAATCTCTGACTTCACTTCCTGGTGTGATCGATGTAGAAAAAATGGATAGTCATCGCTACAGAGTGACGTATCTTCCTGAGCAAAACCCAACACAAGCCCTATTAAAAAGTGCTGTTGAAAATAACTGGCCGTTAAGGTCATTAATACCAGAGCAGCATTCTTTAGAAGATGTCTTTATGAAAATTATTCGTGAAGAAGATGCCCATGCTTAACATTGCTCGTAATGAATTACATCGCTTGTTTTTATCACCACTTGCCTGGGTGATGTTAGCGTTGAGTCAGTTATTGCTGGCTTACCTGTTTTTAACGCATATGGATTATTTCAACAGCATCCAGAGTCGAATTTCTGCTATTCCAGGTGCTCCCGGTGTGACAGAACTTATTGCTATGCCTCTGTTGAGTAATGCCGCAATTATTGCTTTGCTTATCAGCCCATTATTAACGATGCGCACCCTTGCTGAAGAAAGACGAAACGAGACCTTGCCTTTGCTTTCATCAGCGCCACTCAGCATATTCGATATTGTGCTTGGAAAATTCTTTGGTACCTTAACCTTTTTCCTATTAATGACATTGCTCACGGTATTCATGATTTGTTCATTGGCTGTTGGCACCACACTAGATTTTTATCAGTTAAGCGCCGGTGTACTAGGGCTTGTTTTATTAGTTGCCAGCTTTACCGCCGTTGGTATTTATATGTCCAGTCTGACCAGACAGCCAACTATCGCGGCCATCAGTACGTTTGCCATTCTCTTTTTATTCTGGATTATCGATTGGGCAAGCCACAGCACCACCGAATTCTCACTGTTTAGTTGGTTATCCCTGCTAAAGCACTTTGAACCGATGATTCAGGGACAAATCAATACACAAGATATCAGCTACTTTTTAATCATTATTGCGGCTTTTCTATTATTGACTGTACGTCGACTGGATAGAGAGCGTTTAGACTAATGAAAATCACCAAACGCGCACAACACCTGATTCGTTTTCAGCAAATCGTTTTCTATGCCTTATTAATTGCAGCTGTGGTCTTATTGAGTCAGCTGTCTATTTCAACTAATAAACAGTTTGACTGGACTCAGAATCATCGGCATACCTTATCTGACACCAGTTTAACTATTCTCCATAATTTAAAAGATAGCATCACTATCCAGGTCTTTGTTAGCCCTGACTATGAGTACCGTTCAGCTATCGTTGAGTTGCTACAACGTTATCAACAACACAGCGATAAACTGAAAATCCAGTTTGTTGATCCCAGCTTCTCACCGGATATAGTCAGACAATTTAATATTCAACAGCAAGGCGAAATGGTCATCAGCCGTGGTGAACAAAATCAGCATGTATTTGATCTCTCGGAACAATCACTGACCAATGCCATTGTCACTGTCTCCAGACAATCGCAACCCTGGTTAGTATTTATCGAAGGTCATGGTGAGAGAAGCCCTTATGACAGAAGTGATTTTGGCCTCGACACACTGGCGAAAAACTTGGAAAGTCAGGGTATAAAACTTCGGTCACAGAATCTTCTGGAAGCGCCCGAACTACCAGATAATACAGCGGCCTTAGTCATTGCCAGCCCAGAAAAAGAATGGCTTCCAGGTGAAATCAAAATCGTTCGTGACTATTTAGATAAAGGCGGTAACCTCTTATGGTTAGCCGACCCGACTCAGACAAAATCATTAGCGCCTTTAGCTGAGCAGTTAGGCATTGAATTCGTGCCGGGCACGATTCTCGATCCCAACTCCAGCATGCTGGGAATTCAAGATCCAAGATTTGTTCTGATTACTGATTATGCGAACCATCCTGTCGGGCAGGCAGTGAAAAGCGTGACCTTATTGGCAGAAGCGACAGCCATACAAAAACGTGATGAAAACACAGAAAGTCCGTGGCACTACATTAATTTGCTCAACAGTCAGCCTAACGCCTGGGTAGAATCAACACCCATTACACAAGCCAATCTTAGCCAGCAAAAATATAACGAGGGTGCTGATGTATCAGGCCCGGTTTCACTCGGCATGCTAATTGACCGTGATACAGAAAAGGACGATAGTCAGCAACAGCGCATCGCGGTTATTGGTGATGCCGACTTTGTCGCCAATAGTTATATCGGTAACGCTGCCAATCTGGACTTAGGTATGGCGCTGATTAATTGGTTAGTTGAAGATGATGGTCTCATTTCTATTCCGATAAAAACCAGTATCGGCACGCAGCTTACCTTATCAAAAACACAATCTATTATTATTGGTTTTGGCTTTTTATTTGCTGTGCCATTACTCCTCCTCACTATCGGGCTGACCTTGTGGTGGCGGAGAAAACGTCGATGAAAAGCAGCTATTTTACAAACTTCATTTTATTGTTATTAGTTGTCGGGTTGTTCTGGTTTTCGCAACATAACACTAACAAGCAAGCTGACAACTCAGTTCAGTTATTAACCTCTTTAAATCCAGAAGATATCAACACGATTGATATCCAACAACGTCAAAAAGACGATATAAAACTAATACGCAATAATCAGTCCTGGCAACTGATGTCGCCTTACCCTGCCCCGGTGAGTCAAACTCGTATTAATCTTATTCTGAGCTTGTTAAAAACGCCGGTGCATGGCGAGTTTCAGCCAATGGACACTTCATCACTTGCCCAGTTTGGTCTGAATACACCCGCCGTCATTGTCAGCATGAATAATGAGAGTTTTGCTTTTGGTGATGTGGAATCAATCAGCAAACGACGTTATGTTCTATATCAGCATATGATTTATCTGATTGAGGATGATGTCACCCCTTTATTAACAGCAAGTGCTGATAGTTTTATTGATAACAGACTGATTACTGAAAATAATACGATTGAAAAACTCAGCCTTCCCCACTCACTGAGTAACTCAGATATAGTTCAGATTGATAATGTCGATGGGCAATGGCATAGCGATGATAAAAAACTCACGGCTGACCAATTAAAAATACTGATAGATGGCTGGCAGTTTGCCTACGCCACTCAGGTAAGAAAACTCGCGCCAGAGGCTTTAACTGCGTTGCCTAGTCCTCAAATACGCGTATGGCTCAAGGATCAGCAACAGCCTGTTTCTCTTATCCTGCAAACCACAGATAATAATCTTACTCTGATTAATCCAGACTCAGGTTTGGAATATATTTTCCCTATGGCAATGAGCACGCAGTTGTTGCCGGACACACCGACTCAAACAAATTAATCGACTATGCCTGAACTACCTGAAGTAGAAACCACTCGGCGTGGTATTCAGCCCTTTATTAAAAACCAGTCCATTACCAAAATGGTGGTGCGTCATCGCGGATTACGCTGGCCGATTCCTGAAGGGCTGGAATCCATCGTAAAAGATCAAACTGTGCACACAATTGAGCGCCGAGCAAAATATTTACTCTTACACTGTGACACCGGCACCTTGATAATCCATCTAGGTATGTCCGGACGTTTACGTGTGCTCGATAATGATAACAACATCAATAAACATGATCATGTCGATATCTTTTTTCACAACGGTTATGTGTTGAGGTTTACCGACCCACGCCGCTTTGGTGCCGTTTTATGGACAGAGAAATCATATGAACACCATCCACTCATTGCCCATTTAGGGCCAGAGCCTTTGTCAGATGCCTTTGATCTTAACTATCTTCATCAGCGTGCCAAAGGTCGGACCAGCCCTATAAAAACATTTATTATGAATGGTGAAGTGGTGGTCGGCGTCGGTAATATCTATGCTAATGAAGCCCTTTTTATGGCGGGCATTCACCCGAGTACTGCTGCCGGTAAAATCAGCAAAAAACAACTTGCTGAATTAGTCGATGCCATCAAAAAAGTATTGGAAAAAGCCTTGCTCGCAGGAGGAACAACCTTACGTGATTTCAGAAAAAGTGATGGCAATCCGGGATATTTCGCACAAGAACTCCACGTCTATGGACGGGAAGGACAAGCCTGCTTACGCTGCCACACCCCGATAAGCAGTATCAGGCAAGCGCAAAGAGCTACTTATTTCTGCCCCCAATGTCAGCCTCGCTGATTATTTCTGCTCTGAAAAATACTGCGCCAGCAAACGAATCTCTTGCTCAGTATAGCCAGCGGCATGCTGTGTCATGACAGTCGCCTCTCGCTGCCCATGCTTGAAAGCCAGCATTTGCTGAACAAAATAATTTTTGTTTAAGCCAGTGAGGCTAGGCGTTCCTCCCTGACTATGACCATTGGTACCATGACAAACAGCACATGCAGATGCCAATAACGCGACATTACGGGGATCAGCCTGTGCAGTATGAATTGAAATCAACATAATCCCAGCTACCATAAAATGAGAAAAACGCATTTTTGTCTCCATAATCCAACGCCAGTTATAAGCCTACGTTATAATGTCGCTTTAATCATCAGCTAAGTTTCCATGTCAGAAAAAATTCAATTAGAAGATATCATTCCGGATGAATTGATGGGTATGCGCATCGATCAGGCGCTCGCCAAAATGTTTCCCGAATATTCACGCGGACAACTGACAAAGTGGCTTAAAGCCGGTGATGTGCTGGTCAATGGGCAGTTACTTAAACCTAAGGAAAGTATTCAGGGTGGTGAGAAAGTCACTATCGGTACAGAACTGCAAGTCCAGGATGAAAGCTGGCTGGCTGAAACAATTGCTTTAGATATCATCTACGAAGATGACGATGTCATCATTATCAATAAACCAGCGGGTATGGTCGTACACCCCGGCGCTGGAAATCACCAAGGCACCCTAGTCAATGCGTTATTAGCCCATGCGCCACAACTGGCCAATATTCCTCGTGCCGGCATCGTGCATCGAATCGATAAAGCCACAACCGGCTTATTGATGATCGCCAAAACCTTAACTGCGCATAACTCACTGGTTTCCCAGCTTCAGGCTCGTAGCGTTAAACGTGAATATCTGGCTGTCGCCTGTGGTGTTTTCACCGCCGGAGGAACTGTTGATGAAGCAATTGGTCGTCATGGTATTGATCGCAAAAGAATGGCAGTCAGCGCAACAGGGAAACCTTCAGTGACCCACTATCGTGTTGAACAACGTTATCGTGCGCATACCTTGATTAAGTGCAAGCTTGAAACCGGTCGCACGCATCAGATCCGCGTACACATGGCTCATATTAGACACCCTCTTTTAGGAGATCCGGTTTACGGGGGCCGATTTAAACAGGCAAAAGGCATGACCGAGTCTTGCCGAGAAGTCATTCAGAATTTCCGCAGACAAGCGTTACATGCCGGTTTACTTGGCTTTATCCATCCAACGACTGGCGAAGAAGTGTCATGGCAAATCGATTTACCTGATGATATGCAACAGTTGGTGGATGCTCTGGCAGCTGATGCAGAAATGATTGACTGACTTTAACCTATGACATTGCATTGAATTCTCTGTCGTGGACAATACTTCACGGTCATGAGTCAATTCATACATCAGTTGGTACGCCATTAGTATTCAGATTATCTCATCAAGGAGACAATACAGCGTGATGACTGTGAATCATCTATATCCATCTCTATCTGCTCTCATTAAAGCAGGATTGTGTGCTTTTTTGCTTTTCTTTAGCCTGTCCAGCCTGGCATCAGCTGAGAATGTCAAAGACGCAAAGTTCAGTCATCAAACAGTGCTTGATTTAGCCAAAAAATTAGCCAAGGAGCCCTATAAGCTTCCTAAACAAGCGCCCATTTCACTTACCCGCCTGGATGCCGAGACCTATCAGAAAATTCGCTTCCAGCAACATGCCGCTATTTGGGGTAACTCACCCTCCCCCTTTTCTATCCAACTATTTGCTCCCGGTTTTTTATATAAGAACCTGGTGAATATTGATATTGTTGAAAGTGGAAAAAGTGTACCAATTAATGTCACCGAATCTTCGTTCAAGGTACCTAATCCGGAAATTGCCAAAGCGCTCGCTCAAGTTGGGAAGTATGCTGGATTCCGTCTGCACTACCCGCTTAATAATAGTCAGGATAAAAATGAGTTCATTATTTTTCAGGGTGCCAGCTACTTCAGAGCCGTCTCAAAAGGTCAGCTTTACGGCATTTCAGCCAGAGGTTTAGCCATTGATGTAGCAGAGCCCAAAGGTGAAGAACACCCTACGTTCACTCACTTCTGGATAGAACGGCCAGGCAGAGAGCAAAAAGCGATCGTTGTTCATGCCCTACTTAATAGTAAAAGTGTCACCGGCGCATACCGTTTTGGGATTTATCCTGATGATCCCACCCATATGGATGTCAAAGTTACTCTATTTCCACGTGCTGATATCCCACATATTGGTCTAGCACCGCTGACCTCAATGTTCCTACATGGCGGGATGGTGCCTGCGAAATCAACGGATTACCGGCCAGAAGTGCATAATTCACAAGCATTGGCCATCACCACAGGGAATAACGAACATTTATGGCGCCCCCTGAATAACCCTAGTTCACTACAGATCAGTGGCTTTATGGATGAACATACCAAAGGATTTGGACTGATTCAGCGTGATCGTCAGTTTGTGAATTATCAGGATTTAGAAGCACATTATGAACTTCGCCCTTCTTTATGGGTAGAGCCTATTGAAGACTGGGGTAAAGGTCAGGTTCAACTATTTGAAATTCCTTCTAATGCGGATAGTAATGACAATATTGTGGCTTACTGGCGCCCGGAAGGCGGATTAAAAAAAGGCCAGACCTTTAGTTACAACTACCGTCTTATCTGGTTAAACGATATCAATCCAATGCCCGGCAAAACAAAGATTGTGCGCAGTGCCAAAGGACAATCGTCAGAAGATGGCAACAGAGTGATGATTATCGATTTTAGTCACATTAGTGCCGAACAATTGAAAACGCTGAGCATTAATGCATCCAGCAATCATGGAAAAGTTGTTAAAACAAAGCTGATAGCTAACCCTAATATCGACGGCGCTCGTGTATTTTTGACCTTCAATCCGGAAAATGCAGATGTTGCCGAATTACGATTGCAATTAATGAATAAAAATATTCCTATCAGCGAAACATGGCTATATCGTTGGATTAAGCCAGGTCTATTTACAGGCGAATAATGAAAGCACATAAAGTTTTACCTGAGCGCGCACCACTAGATATGCCACGTCACCGTGTTAATGAACGCGGTCAAGCCTTACGTCAAAATTCAGTCTCCTTTTTTTATTCATTAAGTACTGTTTTTTCACGGTTATTTATTTTATTGGTCACGGTTGGCTTATCCAGCTACGGTATTATCGAAATGCATGGCGTGCTCAGCACCAATAGCATTACGTCATTACAGTGGGTGTTTTTGTTTTTGTTCAGTTTGAACTTTATCTGGATATCATTTGCTTTCTCGCAGGCATTATTGGGGTTTTTAATTAATCTCAAACCACGCCTTATTAAAAAAGCCGAGACCGATCCCGCCTTCAAAACGGCCATTTTATTTCCCGTCTATAAAGAAGAACCCGGCCGAATTGTGGCAGCAATAAAAGCCATGCGTGAAGATTTATTAAAACAGGCACCCGGTAAATATGCTTTTTTTATATTAAGTGACACCAATCAAGCCAATGCCTGGCTGGCAGAAGAAAAAGCGTTTATTGAATTATTTGAAACCCAGGATGAAAACTGCCCGGTTTATTATCGCCGCCGTGCCAATAATCAGGAGCGTAAGGCCGGTAATATTGCGCATTGGGTCACTAACTGGGGTGGCGCATATGAAGCGATGATCGTGCTGGATGCAGATAGCTTGATGAGTGCACAAAGCATGCTCACATTATCTCGCAGACTGGCAGCAGCGCCCGGTGTTGGCTTAATCCAGACGCTACCCACTTTAATTAGCGCCAGTAGCCTGTATGGCAAGTTACAACAATTTGCCAATCACTGTTTCGGTCCTATTTACGCTGAAGGCCTGGCCGCATGGCATGGATTGTCTTCCAACTTTTGGGGTCACAACGCCATTATTCGCACTCAAGCGTTTGCTGAATCATGCTCATTACCGATATTACCCGGTAAAGCCCCTTTTGGTGGTCATATCCTCAGTCATGACTTTATAGAAGCAGCGCTGCTTCGACGTGCAGGCTGGGGCGTCAGATTTGATACCGATATTCAACACTCTTATGAAGAAGCACCTCCGTCATTAACCGATGTGATTGTGCGTGACAGACGCTGGTGTCAGGGTAACTTACAGCATGGGCGCATTCTGCTTGCGCATGATCTGGCATTTCCAACCAGACTGCATATTTTCTCTGGCATGATGTCCTACCTCAGCGCTGTGCTCTGGTTATCGTTAATCATGGTCGGTTTAGCCATTGCTGTTCAGGCTCAGTTAGTTCGCCCCGAATATTTTGCAAACCCGTCACTGTTCCCTATCTGGCCAGTATTTGATGCTGAACGTGCACTGGAGCTGTTTATTGTGTCTATGGCGATTGTTCTGGCACCAAAACTGTTTGGCTGGTTTGCTGCTTTGGTGAATTGGCGCCGTTGCAGACAATTTGGCGGACCAATTTTATTAACCCTGAGTACGCTTTTTGAAACGTTAATGTCGGCACTCTATGCGCCTATTCTAATGGTTGCTCAGTTTGGTGTTGTCTGTCATATCCTTATGGGCAAAGACAGTGGCTGGAACCCTCAGTCGCGAGATGATGGTGCCCTGAGTTTAGGACAAGTTACCCGTGCCCACCGGGGCCATACCTTGTTTGGTTTTATCCTGGCAGGTATTTCTTACGGCTTAAGCATCGAAATGTTTTATTGGCTGTTACCCATATCCGGTGGACTGATGCTGTCTATTCCTCTTTCATGGTTAAGTGGAGGAGCAAAACGGGCGAGACCCTTTACGATTTTCGGCTTCCTAAGGGCACCAGAAGAAAAACGTCCTAGCGCCATTGTCAAAAGCCTACTTGAACAGATTAACAACACGCCTAAACAAGAGCCTATTGATACTCCGCTTATTTGTCTGGATCAACATGCCGGACTCTGTAAATGGCATCTGGCTCAGTTGCCGTTAATTGATGCGCCGAAGCCTGACGAATTCCATGCACCGACAGTAACGGCCGAATGGAAAATTCGACATGCCTCCTCTCTGCAACAACTGGAAAAGACATTAGAACCCGTTGAGTTGATTGCCTTACTCTCACAAGAGTCAGCCGTGAAACAACTCAAAACACATGGCCTGGTCAAACATCATGACTAAACCTACAAGCTAGTGGTTAGCCTTCTATGACAACACTTTTACATATATCCGACTTACACTTTGGACGTATTCTGACTGATGTTTTAGAAGGCTTAAAACGTAGTATTCGTGTCTTAGCACCCGAGATGATTATCATTAGTGGTGATCTGACCCAGCGTGCAACAGCCAAAGAATATCAGCAAGCCGCTGAATTTCTTAGCTCACTCAATACACCTTATTTTATCGTTCCCGGCAATCATGATCTCAGTACATTCCGAGTTGTCGAGCGGTTTATCTGTCCATGGCGTAATTGGAAAAAGTGGATTCAGTCTGATTTAGAGCCCCAGTTTTCAACAGAAGACTATCAGCTTATGGGTATTAACACTGCCAGAAAAGCCGGTTTTTATATGGATTGGTCCAGAGGGCGAATCAGTCCTTCACAAATACAACAAATTACACAGCAGATGAGTCATGCACCGCAGCAACAACTTCAACTGCTTGTGGCACACCACCCTTTCTGGCTACCTCCGCAATATGAAGCCAGGCATCTCATCGGCGGTCGCGTTGAAGCGTTAGCATCATTTAAAGGCCGTGGTCTTGATTTAATACTCAGTGGGCATGTGCATATTGATTATTGTCACGTGCTTGACGGTATGATCATCTCTCATGCTGGCACCACCACATCAGATAGGCTTCTACCCGATACGCCAAATAGTTTTAACGTGATTCAAGGTGATAAAAACCGTTTGACTATTACCCGTCACCATTGGCAGCAAGGTGAATTTCAACTATCTCAGTCACAGACTTTTCAACGTAAAAACGGGCAATGGCATGAAGCCTAATCAAAACAGAAGGCCCGAAACCAAAATACCGGTTTTTGTGAATAAACACGCGGGTAGTGCTGAAGCCGTAATAAACAGCTTAACAGCATATGACAGCATTACTCTCCACAGCTTATCTGCCACCGATATGCAAACGGCTATTCAAAATGCCATTGATGATGGTCATAAACGCATTATCGTCTCAGGCGGTGATGGTACGTTGGCATTAGCCGCTGGGATAATCACCGGTACAGAAACTGAACTGGCCATTATTCCAGGTGGCACGCTCAACCATTTTGCCCAGCGCTTATCCATTCCGACCGATACCTCTTTAGCCATCGAACTGGCTACTCATGGTAAGGTGGCCAGCACCCATGTCGCTTATGTTAATGATCAGATATTTCTCAACACAAGCTCTGTTGGCGCTTATGTGACTTTTGTTCGCACCCGTGAATATCTGGAACGAAAAATGCGATATATGATGGCCAGCATATTGGCAGGTATCAGAAGACTCTACCATTTTCGCCATACTCACATTATTCTGAATGAACAAAAAATCAAAACGCCTCTGGTGTTTGTTGGCGTCGGTGAACGCGATCTTCAAATCCCATCAGCAGGACAAGTTAAAGCTGGTGGCCGTGAAGGTCTGCACCTTATCGTTATTCGCTGCAACAGTAGCTGGTCAGCTATCAAACTCGTTTTTAGTGCGATGTTAATGGGAATTGATCCCTTAAAAAAAGCAAAGCTTGTCGATAACGCCATTATTGACGAGGTGAAAGTGACCCTGCGTTCACGTAAGAAATGGCTTACTGTTGCTGTTGATGGGGAGTTAATCAAACTCAAACCACCATTACACTATCGTTTCAAACGCGATAGCCTGAATGTTGTTGTTCCAGATGCGAAGGATGGAGATACATGAGTAATCGAACACGGTTTATACACCGACTTAGTTGGTTTTTAGATGAATCGATCACCTTACCCGGTGGCTATAAAATCGGCGCTGACGGATTTCTAGGTCTTATTCCTGGCTTTGGTGACTTTATTGGTGGCCTGCTTTCCAGTGTGATTATTTATCAGGCTCATCAGCTAGGTGCACCAAAAATGATTCTGTTAAAAATGGCTATCAATATGTTAATTGATACCACACTTGGTGCTATTCCGGTCATTGGTGATGTCTTTGATTTTGTCTGGAAAGCTAACCGGAGAAATGTCGCTCTACTCAGCGAGTATGAGCAACAACCCCGGCAGGTATATCGTAAAACACTGCTGGAAAATATCGCTATTATTCTTATCTTAATCACCATGATTGGCCTGGCGGTAGCCTTTGTCGGCTGGATTATCAGCTTAATCTGGACGGCATTGTTTCAATCATAGTAAGAAAAACAACTATCAATAAAAGGGAGTTATTATGGACTTAATACGAATTCTGATTGCTATTTTGTTACCACCGCTTGGCGTATTCTTACAAGTCGGCTTCGGTGGTGCTTTCTGGCTAAATATCCTGCTAACTATTCTCGGCTATATTCCAGGTATTGTTCACGCAGTATGGATCATTGCCAAGCGTTAATACCGAGTATGATGCCTTTTGTAATCAAGGCATCACGTCAAAATCGAATTTTTTTTGATGCCGGGACTTATCCCGGCATTTTTGTATTTGTCTATGATCAATAATGTTGCGATCATATAACGCTAGATCCTGCAAACCTCTCTAAGGTGAAAAATGAATAAAGTATTAATTTCTGTTCTGGGAAGTGATCAACCCGGAATTATGGCCGTTATTGCAGATGTGATTAATCAGCGCAATGGCAATATTGAGAATTTGAGTCAAACGCTGCTCAACTCTGTTTTTGGTGCGTTATTACTTGTTGATGTTCCGCATGAGGAAGTGGCTGAAGAACTTCAAACAGCATTAGAAAACGCCTGTAACAACATGGGGCTATTCATCCGTGTACACCCATGGAATGAAAAAGCATCAGACTGGTATCAAAATAAACCTGAGGTTCAACCCTATATTGTCACGGTTATTGGGCCAGATCGTCAGGGCATTGTGGCTGAAGTGGCTGGACAACTGTTTAAACACGGTGTGAATATCACCAATATGCAAGCTATTTTCAAGGGTGGTAAAAACCCCATGGATAATTTAATGGTATTTGAAATTGATGTACCTAAAGCCACGATCATGAATGATTTACGTGATGCGCTTGCAGAAATCTCACAACGACTGGATCTGGAAGTCAGTGTGCAACATCGTAAAATTTTTGATTCCGTGAGCAATATACTTAATTAATCGCCGTTATATTCTTACCCGTTCATATCAGGACATAAAATGATTAATCCCAAAGACATTATTTCTACCTTACAAATGGTACGTGAAGAAAATCTGGATTTACGTACTGTGACCGTAGGGATCAGTCTTGCTGATTGTGTCAGTGACGACATTAATACTTTTAAACGCAAAATCTACGACAAAATCACCCGTATCGCCGGCAATCTTGTCAGTACCTGTAACCGTATTGAAAGACGCTACGGCATCGAAGTGGCTAATAAACGCATTTCTATTAGCCCCATCGGAGTAGTGGCTGCCCCCTTTAACTCTGATCAAATGGTGGAAATTGCGCTCACGCTTGATAAAGCTGCCTCAGAATTAGGTATCGACTTTATCGGTGGCTTCACCGCTCTAGTGGAAAAAGGTATGACACATGGTGATAGAGCACTCATCAATGCTATTCCACAAGCATTAACTGAGAGTCAGCGCGTCTGCTCTTCAGTCAATGTCGCCAGCACCCGTGCCGGTATCAATATGGATGCCATCAAAGATATGGGCGTCATCATCAAACAAGCCGCTGAGATGACAGCAAAAGACGATGGCCTGGCAGCAGCAAAACTGGTTGTGTTTGCCAATATCCCGCAAGACGTGCCATTCATGGCCGGTGCTTATCTTGGCATTGGTGAAGCTGATGCCGTTGTCAGTGTCGGTGTTAGTGGCCCAGGTGTGGTCAAAGCGGCCCTGGAACGTGCTCTTGAAGAAGAAGACGGCATGGACTTAAGTCGTGCCGCAGATGTGATTAAACAGACAGCAGCGCGCCTTACAAGAGCGGGCGAATTAGTTGGCCGTGAAGTCGCTCAATTATTAGGGTTACCCTTTGGTATTGTTGATCTTTCACTCGCCCCTACGCCGAATAAAAACGATAGCGTCGGTGAAATTTTTGAGGCTATCGGTTTACCTGCGATAGGCGCACCTGGTAGTACGGCCTTTTTATCAATGTTGAATGATGCGGTTAAAAAAGGTGGTGCGTTTGCCAGTTCACACGTCGGCGGACTCAGTGGCGCCTTTATTCCGGTTTGTGAAGATTTGACGATTGCTGATTCCGCAGTGAATGGCACATTATCACTGGAAAAACTGGAAGCCATGACAGCCGTATGTTCTGTTGGCTTGGATATGGTCGCTATACCTGGTGACACCTCTGCAGAGATGATTTCAGCCATTATTGCAGATGAAATGGCCATTGGTGTTATCAACAAAAAAACCACGGCAGCACGTCTGATTCCTGCGCCAGGCAAGAAAGCCGGTGATCATGTTGTCTATGGTGGTTTATTAGGTGAAGGCCCGGTCATGGCTGTTAACATGGGTAGTCATGAGAACCGCTTTGTTCGACTCGGTGGACGTATTCCATCTCCAATACAAAGTCTAGTTAACTAAATCTAAGGCATAAAAAAAGGGCTGATAAATCAGCCCTTTTTTATTTTCTCTAGAAATAATAACTTATTTCTTAGCAGCTTCACGCTCTTTTGTTTCTTTGATAACTTCGTCAGCTACATTACGTGGACATGGCATGTAGTGTAAGAACTCCATAGAGAACTGACCACGACCCGATGTCATTGTACGTAGTGAACCGATGTAACCAAACATTTCACTCAGTGGCACTTCAGCTTTAATACGGACACCAGTTGCACCCGCATCCTGAGACTTGATCATACCGCGGCGACGGTTTAAGTCACCAATAACGTCACCGACATTATCTTCTGGTGTAAACACGTCAACTTTCATGATCGGCTCAAGTAACTGAGGACCCGCTTTAGGAATAGACTGACGGAAACCACCCATTGCGGCTAATTCAAACGCGATGGCAGATGAGTCAACGGCGTGGAATGAACCATCAAATAAATTCACTTTAACGTCCAGTAATGGGAAGCCGGCTAATACACCTCTACCCATCATTTTCTTGAAGCCACCCTCAACAGCAGGCCAGAATTCACGAGGAACTGTACCACCAGTTACTGTAGATTCAAAAGCAAAACCGCTACCTGGTTCACCTGGTTCAATGATGTAATCAATGCGACCGAACTGACCAGAACCACCTGATTGTTTCTTGTGCGTGTAGCTGTCTTCCACACGTTGCGTGATAGTTTCACGGTAAGCCACTTGCGGTTCACCAACGATAACGTCCACACCATGAGTACGCTTCAGGATATCTACTTTGATATCCAAATGCAGCTCACCCATACCTTTCATGATGGTTTCGCCACTGTCTTCATCGGTTTCAACACGGAATGAAGGATCTTCTTTAATCATTTTACCCAGAGCGATACCTAATTTCTCTGCCGCACCTTTATCTTTAGGTGCAATAGCGATTGAGATAACAGGATCAGGGAAGACCATTGGTTCAAGTGTTGCTGCGTTCTTCGGATCACATAATGTGTGACCTGTTTGAACATCTTTCATACCTACAATAGCGATGATGTCACCCGCGTGAGCGTAATCAAGCTCGTTACGGTCGTTCGCATGCATTTCCACCATACGACCAACGCGTTCTGTTTTACCTGTGAAGGTATTCAGAATGGTGTCACCTTTGCGAATTTCACCAGAGTAGAGTCGAACGAAGGTCAGTGCACCAAAACGGTCATCCATAATTTTGAATGCCAATGCACGTAGTGGACCATTGATATCAACAGTCGCCACTTTACCTGTTTCGTTACCTTCTAAATCGACTTCTGGTTGTGGATCCACTTCTGTTGGATCAGGCAGGTAATCAACAACAGCATCTAGTACTAATTGAAGACCTTTGTTTTTGAACGAGCTACCGCAGTAAGTTGGGAAGAACGCTAATTCTAATGTACCTTTACGGATACATTTTTTCAGTTCATCAATAGAAGGCTCTTCACCTTCCAGATATTTTTCCATCAAATCATCGTCCTGCTCAACCGCAGTTTCGATAAGTTTTTCACGCCATTCTTCGATCTGGTCAGCCATCTCTGCAGGTGGCTCTTCAATGCTGTAGTTTTCAGGATCTTTTTCGTCAGGCCAGTACCATGCTTTACGCGTTAACAGGTCAACAACACCTTTGAACTCATCTTCGATACCGATTGGCAGAACCATAACTAAAGGTGTGGCAGCAAGAACATCTTCAACTTGCTTAACAACGCGGTAGAAGTCTGCACCCATACGGTCAAGTTTGTTAACGTATATCAGACGAGATACTTCTGATTCGTTAGCATAACGCCAGTTAGTTTCTGATTGAGGCTCAACACCACCACTACCACAGAAAACACCAATACCACCGTCAAGTACTTTTAATGAACGATATACTTCGATAGTGAAGTCAACGTGTCCCGGTGTATCGATAACATTTAAACGGTAACCTTTCCATGCACACGTGGTAGCAGCAGACTGAATGGTAATACCACGTTCAGCTTCCTGATCCATGAAGTCCATAGTTGATTCACCTTCGTGAACCTCACCAGTTTTATGAATTTTACCGGTCAGTTTCAGGATACGCTCAGTTGTTGTGGTTTTACCCGCATCAACGTGGGCGAAGATACCTATATTTCTGTACTTGGATAAATCAGAAGCCATAATCCTGTCTCTATTATTTAAATGAACAATTCGTGCATTTACACGGAGTTAAACCCGCCAATTCTAAACTAGAATCTTTGTATATGCACACATTTATAAGTAAAAAAGCGACAAAGACTGCTATGTCGCCATTCAATAAATCTACTATCAGGTAATGACAGCGTGATGTTAAATCATTTGCGGAATCTATAAAGGCTATTTAAACCTGTGTTGCATCGGTACCCATTGATAACGATATACAACCCCTGGTACCGACAGCACCAAAAACAAACTCAACACTGTCACAAAAAATTCCCAACCTTGTGAGTAAACATCTCCGGAAAAGCGGATTTCAAAAGCAATACCGATAAGCAGGCTGATAAAAAAATACACGACTAATTCAAGTAACCGTATCCAGTTGGATTTTTGTTCCAGTGCATAAACAAAAAATACACGTTCGCCTATCCACGGTAGATTTGCCAATATAAAAAACAGCCCTAACATAAGCCAAATAGACATGTTGTTTCCTAAGAAAAAACGGTAGAACAAACCGACATTAATAATCCTGGAAATATCCCCAGTGCTAGCACCAATAAAGTATTAATGCTCAATACAAAACCAGCTGAACCTGAGGTATTCGCTTCATGATGGTGTTCGGCATCATCAAAATACATGACTTTTATGACACGTAAATAATAAAAAGCACCAATCACTGACATCACCACCGCAACCAACGCAACGGCTAACATATCTGCATCTACCACCGCTTTAACTACACCTAATTTGGCATAAAAACCTGCTAATGGTGGTATTCCTGCCATTGAAAACATCAAAATCAGCATTAACAAAGCCAACCACGGATGTTGTTTGCTCAGTCCTTTAAAGTCATCAATATTATCTGCTTCAAAGCCGTAACGGCTCATCAACAGAATCACACCAAAACTGCCTAATGTCATGAGGGCATATACCAAGGTATAAAACATCGAAGCGGCATAACCTGCTTCCGTACCGGCAAGTACACCCATCAATAAAAAACCGACATGAGAAATCGTAGAATACGCCAGCATGCGTTTAATATTGGTCTGAGCGATAGCCACAACATTACCGATTATCATCGATAAAACAGCCATCAACATCATCATCGGTTGCCAATAGCTTTGTAAGTCTATCAGTCCATCGACTAATAATCGAATCAACAAAGCAAAAGCAGCAATTTTAGGTGCGGCAGCAATAAAAAGCGTCATCGCTGTCGGTGCACCATGATAAACATCCGGTAACCACATATGAAACGGCACCGCGCCAAACTTAAAGCCGATACCAATAATAATAAAAACCAGTGCAAAGCTTAGGATTGTGTCATTGCTGGACGATGAATACACAGCTGTAGCAATATCCTGCAACATCAAACTTCCTGTAATGCCATAGATAATAGACATGCCATATAACAACATTCCCGAAGCAATCGCACCGAGGATGAAATATTTCATCGCAGCTTCAGTCGCAATCGCCGAATCACGATGCATTGCTACCATGGCATAAAGACACAAGGACAATAACTCCAGCCCTAAATACAAAGTCAGAAAGTGATTCGCCGACACCATAATCAACATACCCAGCGTGGCGAACAAGGCTAAAACATAAAACTCGCCTTGAAGTAATTGGCGTACCCGTAAATATTCAACGGAATATAACAAGACACACATATTCACCAGACAGATGGCTATTTTTAATACATCACTCAGGCCATCTTTAACATAAGTGTCGGAAAAGGTCTTTCCGGCTTCGCCCCAGGAAGAAACCAGGATAATCAGTACAGCAAGTAAACTTAACTGGCTGAGCCCATAGACCCAACTCACTTTTCTACTGCCGGTAAAAGCAACAAATAATAAGACAACACAAGCCATTGCCAGCATGACCATTTCAGGTAATGCAAACAACATATTTGGCACTTGGTAGTTCATTATCAATTGTCCTTTTAGAGCTTGGATTGAGACACTTGTGTTAATAAATTTTCAACAGAAGCGTGCATCACGTCTAACAATGGATCAGGCCAGAGACCTAACACTAAAACAATCACCGCTAAACTCGCTAACAGCATAAATTCACGGGTATTAATATCTTCCAGTTCAGCAACGTGTTGATTTGCCACTTCACCAAAAAAGACTCGTTTCACCATCCACAAGGTATAGGCTGCACCAAGAATTAAGGTTGTCGCTGCCAGAAAAGCAAACCAGAAATTCGCCTGAAAAGCAGCCAGAATCACCATAAACTCACCCACAAAACCTGATGTGCCTGGTAGACCGGCATTTGCCATGGCAAAAAATACCGCAAATGCCGTGAATGTCGGCATGGTATTAATAACCCCACCATAGGCACTAATTTCACGGGTATGCATCCGGTCATACAATACACCGACAGCCAAAAACATCGCTGCGGAAATAAAGCCATGTGACACCATCTGCACCATGGCCCCTTCCACCGCCAGCACTGCCCCACTACCTGTTGCTGAGTTAAAAAATATTCTGAAAACAATAAATAAGCCCAGCGTCACAAAGCCCATATGAGCAATACTCGAATAGGCAATTAATTTTTTCAGGTCCGACTGTACCAGTGCCACAAAGCCAATATAAACCACAGCAATCAATGACAAGGTAATCAATAACCAGTCAAAAACCATACTGGCATCCGGTGTAATAGGTAAGGCGAATCGGATAAAACCATAACCGCCAATCTTTAAGGTAATAGCCGCCAAAATGACTGAACCGCCGGTAGGGGCTTCAACATGTGCATCTGGTAACCAGGTATGCACTGGCCACATCGGTACTTTGACTGCAAATGCAATCAAAAAGGCAAAAAACAGCCAGGTTTGCTCGGTCATGGATAAAGTGACCGCATGATAATCCAGCAATGAAAAACTGCCTGCAACGTGATGCAAATACAGCAGAGCAATTAATAAAAACACCGAACCAAAAAACGTATACAAAAAGAATTTGATCGTGGCATAAACGCGATTCGGCCCACCCCAGATGCCGATAATCAAAAACAATGGAATCAGCATGGCTTCAAAAAACACATAAAACAATATGGCATCCAATGCTGAAAATACCGCCAGCATCAAACCTTCCATAATCAAAAAGGCAGCCAGGTAATGATTTAAGCGATATTCAATGACACGCCAGCCTGCCACTACAACCAGCAATGTCGAAATCGTTGTTAAAATGATTAACGGTAAAGAAAACCCATCAATACCAAGATGATAATTAATGGCAAACGTCGCAATCCAGGGATGCAACTCCTCAAACTGCATTTGATATGAGGTATTGTCAAAACCGATATACAGAGCGATGGATAATAAAATAGTCAGTGACGCTGTCCCCACCGCGAGCCATTTACTCAGGCATTCCCGATCATTCAAAAACAGGCATAACAAGCCTGCAGCAATGGGTAACCAGATAATCAGACTTAACAATGGGAGTTGTGTCAGCATGGTTTTCTATTCCGTCCCTGTCATGCTACAAAAAAGGTGAGTAACAGGCCCACACCAATAATCATTGCAAAGGCATAGTGATACAAATAGCCAGTCTGTATCTGTCTGGCTAAACGTGAACACCATGCCACCGTCTTGGCTGAACCATTCACCAGGGCACCATCAATCAGAATACGATCACCAACTCGCCATAAAAGCTGGCCTAGTTGACGGGAGCCACCAGCAATCACCGTCTGATTAAAGTCATCAAAACCATATTTATTGATCAGGATTCGATAAATAAACTGACCTTTATTCTGTAAAACAGCCGGTAAATCAGGTCGCCGTAAATATAAAAACCAAGCTATCACGATACCCGCCATGGCCAACCAGAACGGAGCCGCCGTGAGCCCGTGCAATATAAAGCTCAACACACCATGAAATTCTGTTGCCTGCTCAGCTAGAATTTCATGAGTTGCTGCCACATAAATAGCATCCGCAAAAAACTCACCGTAGACCACGCTACCGATCCAGTAACCAGCAATAACCGAAGGGATTGCCAGCAGTATCAATGGCAAGGTGACCACCCATGGAGACTCCTTAGGCTGATGTCCGTGCTCAGTGTTAAATCGTGGCTTACCATGGAACACCATAAAAAACAGGCGGAAACTATAAAGGGATGTGATTAATACGCCCGATAACACAGAAAAATAGGCAAAGCTATGACCGGGTATATTCGAAGCATGGACAGCCTCAATGATGGCATCTTTAGAAAAGAAGCCGGCAAAACCAGGGAAACCGATCAACGCTAAGGAACCAATCAGGCTGGTCCAGTAAGTTATCGGCATATACTTTTTCAGCCCGCCCATCTTGCGCATATCCTGCTCATGATGCATAGCGATAATCACCGAACCTGCCGCCAAGAAAAGTAAGGCTTTGAAAAAAGCATGCGTCAACAGATGGAATACACCAGCGGCATAGGCTGACACGCCTAATGCCACCGTCATATAACCTAATTGTGACAAGGTCGAATAAGCGATAACACGCTTAATATCGTTTTGAACTAACCCCAGCAGCCCCATAAAAAAGGCAGTAATGGCGCCAATAATCAGTACAAATGACAATGCTGTTTCAGAAAGCTCAAACAAAGGTGACATACGCGCCACCATGAAAATACCGGCCGTCACCATGGTCGCCGCATGGATCAGTGCTGAAATAGGCGTCGGCCCTTCCATCGAATCTGGCAACCAAACATGTAATGGTACTTGTGCAGACTTACCCATAGCACCGATAAATAATAATATGCAGGTCAGTGTCATTACCGACCATGTCACATCAGGAAACAGGCTGATGGTTTCTTCTGCCATATATGGCGCTTGTTGGAAGACAGTCACATAATCCAGACTCCCGGCATACATCAGTACCGCAGCAATGCCTAGTAAAAAGCCAAAATCCCCGACTCTATTGACCAGAAAAGCCTTAAGATTGGCGTAAATCGCCGTCGGTTTTTTATACCAAAAACCAATTAACAGGTAGGACACCAGCCCTACGGCTTCCCAACCAAAAAATAGCTGCATAAAGTTATTCGCCATCACCAGCATCAGCATGGCAAAGGTAAACAACGAAATATAACTAAAGAAACGACAATAACCATCGTCATCGTGCATATAACCAATGGTGTAGATATGCACCATCAGCGAAACAAAGGTCACCACGGTCATCATCACAGCACTTAAGCTATCAATCATAAAACCGACTTCAAGCTGCAAAGAACCAGCCTGTAACCATTGATAAACCATACCGTTATAAGTCAGCCCATCAACAGTAACAAGTTTCAGTACCCAGGCAGATAAAAAGAAAGCAACGCCTACAGAAAAAATAGTAATCCGATGCGTCCAGCTTCGTCCCAAATGGCGACCAAACAAACCTGCAGCGATACTGCCAAACAAAGGCGCGATGACAATGGCAAGCAGCAAGCTCTGTGGCATTCGTTACCCCTTTAACCTATCCAGGTCAGACACATTAATGGTGCTGAGATTACGGAATAAAACCACCAAAATGGCCAGACCAATAGCCGCTTCCGCTGCTGCCACCGTTAAAATAAAGAAGACAAATACCTGACCGGCGGGGTCTCCCAGAAAGTGCGAAAAAGCAATAAAGTTAAGATTTACCGCTAACAGCATCAATTCAATACACATCAATAAAATAATGATGTTTTTACGATTCAAAAAAATGCCCGCTAAAGACAAGCTGAACAATATGGCAGCGAGAATAAGATAGTCAGATAACACAATCATGGCTTTCTCCTCTCTCCTTCCTGTTTTTGCCGAAGATCCACCATTCTGAGCCGATCTGTCGATTTAACTGTCACCTGTTTAGCCGGATCCTGCAATTTACGGTGGTGTTCACGCAATGTCAGTGTGATGGCCGCCACAATGGCAACCGTTAAAATGACAGAGGCAATTTCAAACGGATACACATAGACGGTATACAGCAAACGTCCCAACATTTTGGTATTGCTGGCATCAGTCGCTGCGGCGGCGCTAATATTAAATTGTGGGGTATTCAATACAGCAATCATCTCTACCACAATCAACGCCGCCACAATAATGCCGAGTGGTAAATAACGTGTGAAACCTTCTTTGAGTGGAGCCAGATCAATATCCAGCATCATCACGACAAAGAGAAACAGCACCAAGACCGCCCCCACATAGACAAGGACCAGACTAATGGCAAGGAACTCTGCTTCTAGCATTAGCCAGATACCAGCACTGGTGAAAAAGGCCAACACCAGAAATAACGCTGCCCGCACAGGGTTACGTACTGTTATCACCATCGTTGCAGCAAACAATAAAATAGCCGCAAAGGTATAAAAGATAATGCTTTCCACTAGTCAGTCATCCTAACGATATGGTGCATCAGCCGCACGATCAGCAGCAATCTCTGGCTCATATTTATCCCCTATTGCCAGTAATTTATCTTTAGTCATAATTTGTTCGCCTCGATTTTCAAAGTGAAACTCAAAATGACGAGTTTCGACAATGGAATCGACCGGACAGGACTCTTCACAAAACCCACAATAAATACATTTAAACAAATCAATATCGTAACGTGTGGTGCGACGACTGCCGTCATCCCTGGGCTCGGTTTCGATAGTAATGGCTAATGCCGGACAGACAGCCTCACATAATTTACAGCCAATACAGCGTTCCTCCCCGTTCGGGTAACGCCTTAATGCATGAAGTCCTCTGAACCGGGGTGACTGAGGTGTTTTTTCTTCAGGGTATTGAACCGTCACCTTACCAGCAAATAAATAACGCCCAGTTAAACGAAGTCCCTGAATAAGCTCCCACAATAAAAAACTCTTAAAAAAATGACGGAGACCTGACATCATCCCCCTCCCGCAGTTAATACTGCACTTTCTGTGAACCAAGGCCCGATATCAAGCACTTGAGCCGTCGACACAATCACCAACCAAACAAGTGTCACCGGGATAAATATTTTCCAGCCCAAACGCATAATCTGGTCATAACGATAACGCGGAAATGTTGCTCGAAACCACAGATACATAAACAAGAATATGGCTGTTTTTGCTAATAACCACACTAAACCTGGCACCCATGCAAAAGCCGTTTCCAACACAGGGATACCATCAAACGGTGATAACCAGCCGCCCATAAATAGCGTCGCAGCCAGCATGGAAATCAAAATCATATCGGCGTATTCAGCGAGGAAAAAAATAGCAAACGCCATCCCGGAATATTCCACATGGAAACCGGCGACGATTTCAGATTCCCCTTCAGCAATATCAAACGGAGCACGGTTGGTTTCTGCCACCCCGGAGATAAAATAAACAATAAACAACGGAAACAGCGGTATGAAATACCAGTGCCAGAAGCCACCTTGCTGAGCCAGCACAATCTCACCAAGATTCAGACTGCCAGCCGCAATGAGTACACCGACCAAAGCAAATCCCATAGCAATTTCATACGACACCACTTGTGCCGCGCTGCGTAATGCGCCTAAAAAGGCATAACGAGAATTAGATGCCCAACCTGCCACCACCACGCCATATACACTCATTGAGGTGATCGCTAAGATGTACAGAAGACCGGCATCAATGTCAGCCAACACCATGCCATCATCAAACGGCATTACCGCCCAGGCCGCCAACGCTGGGCCAATCGCCAAAACTGGCGCTATCAGAAACAAATATAAATTGGATTTTGCCGGAAAAATCACTTCTTTAAGTAGCAGTTTCAGGCCATCTGCTATCGGTTGTAATAATCCCCAGGGACCGACTCTGTTAGGACCAATCCGCGTTTGTATATAACCAATCACTTTACGCTCGGCGTAAGTCAGATAAGCGACTGACAGCATTAAAGGCACAATAATTAATAAGATCTTCAGCAGATTCGGCAAGATATCCTGTAAAAACATATCGATCATGTGGCTGCCTCACTTTGAGAAACAGAGACCTGACCAAATAAGCTGACTAAGCGGTTAGCCGCATCTGTAGTGGCGGCGACATACACGCAGCCATCTGCAATATTGTCATCAATCTCTAATGGTAAGCGTACCACTTTGTCTTCTTGTGTCAGTGTCAACGGCGTTTGATGGTTCAAACCCCATTTTTCTGCTTCTTTTCTGTTGATACGGGCAAACTGGGCACGCTGAGTTTCAGGCGTTTTTTGTAATGCGTCACTGTGTCTTAGTAAAACATCAGTCCGATACATTGGCACTTCAGAAATCATCATCAACTCTGATTCTGCCGTCAATGAATCAGGGATATAAGGTGAGATCGTCTTAGCCTGCATATCGGCCTGGCTTTGTCGAATCTCATCCACAACATCTTGTGACGAAACATAGTCAAATCCTTGTATTTGGCTGACATTGCCCAGTACACGCAGAACTTTCCAACCTGGTCGACTATCGCCTCTAGGTGCAACAGCACCAGCAAACTGCTGCCATTGTTTATCCATTCCGACAAACGTGCCTGATGTTTCAGTAAAACAGGCCGTGGGTAAAATCACATCGGCCGTTTGTCTTAAAAATTCACTGTCAAAACTATGCAGCCCCACCACAAAACTAGCGCGTTTTAATGCCTGTTTGGCTATTGCTGGCACCGCAGTATCCTGTAATGCATCAAAGTCCATCAGTACATAAGCTCGCAGACTCTGTTGCCACATTTGCAGACTATTCTTAGCTGCATCACCGGGTAGCGTATTGGCAATCAAATGAGCCTGACTATTGGCTGATGGCATCACAACACAACGGCTGCCAGATAACTCGGCAATCTTCTGCACTAGAGCACGAATTTTCGCTGCATTGGGATGCTGATTGGCTAAATCTCCCACAATAAGTGTTGCATTAGTGGCATTGGATAATTGCATTGCCACATTTTGCTCAAACGCGCTGGGCGTACGTTCCGGATATAAAGCCTGCCATTCATCGTCAGTGTCATTGGCAATTGACGATAATACTTTGGCAACACCGGCTAATGTTGTGAGCATCGCATTGATATCAACAGCCATTTCATACTCAACCGGCATCAGCATATCAGTCAGGAAAAAGTTGATATTAGTTACTGACGCTCCAGCCAAGGCCGCTTGTCTTATACGATGAGCAAGGATAGGTTGTTCAGCCCGGATATTGCTGCCAATCAAGACAACAGCATCACTTTCCTGCACTTCTACCAATGTCCAATTATCCAGATAGTACTGTTCTGGATGATCTGAAAAATCCTGCTGACGCAGGCGATGGTCAATATTATCAACACCTAACCCCCGCAGCCATTTCTGAAAAAGAAACGCTTCTTCCAGGGTCGTTGTGGGGGAAATTAAGCCACCCACCTCTTCTGCTCCATGCTTGTTAATAACGGTTTGCAAACCTTTTACCGCTGTTTCCAGCACGGTTTGCCAGTCAACCACCTGCCAGTCACCCTCCACCTTAATCATCGGATCAGTCAGTCGCTTTGAATGTGCCAAACCTTGATAAGAGAACCTGTCTCTATCTGATAACCAGGCCTCATTGATAGACTCGTTATCTCTTGGCACCACACGCATCACATCATTTTGTCTGACATGCAGCTCAATATTGGAACCAATGGCATCATGAGGCGCGATAGAAGGATGGGCTTTCATTTCCCAGGCACGGGCTTTATAACGAAACGGTTTTGAGGTTAAAGCACCCACAGGGCACAGATCGATAATATTGCCGGATAGCTCTGAAACCAGACTGTGCTCGACATAGGTACCGATTTCCATATGTTCGCCGCGCCCAGTTGCCCCAAGCTCTTTAACGCCGGCGATTTCCACACCAAAGCGAACGCAACGAGTGCAATGAATGCAACGTGTCATATCGGTACGAATCAAAGGTCCGATATCCTTGTCTTTGACAACACGTTTGCCTTCTGTAAAGCGACTGATACCTTCGCCATAACCCATGGAAAGATCTTGCAACTCGCATTCACCACCCTGATCACAGATAGGGCAATCCAGCGGATGATTAATCAGCAAAAATTCCATTACACTGCGTTGAGCATTGACCGCGACTTTGGAATGAGTAAACACCTTCATGCCTTCCGTAACGGGAGTCGCGCAGGCTGGTAGCGCTTTACGGGACTTATCGACTTCGACAAGGCACATACGGCAGTTCGCCGCTATCGACAGCTTTTTGTGATAACAAAAACGCGGAATATCAATGCCCGCCTCATCAGCAGCCTGAATAATCATTTTTGTTGAATCCACTTTCAGCGGAATACCGTCAATTTCGATATTAACCATGTCTACTCAGCCTTCACGCTGTGTTATCCATACACCGACCGTGATCGATGTGGTATTGAAATTCATCACGAAAATGTTTGATGAAACTGACAACCGGGGCCGCGGCAGCATCACCCAAGGCGCAAATCGTATTGCCATTAATATTCTCAGCAACATCCACCAGCCGATCTAAATCTTCTTGTCTGCCCTGGCCTTCTTCAATCCGTTTCACGACCCGATATAACCAGCCAGTACCTTCCCGACATGGCGTACACTGACCGCACGACTCCTCATAATAAAAATAAGCAATACGCTGTAAGGCCTTTACCATACAAGTTGAATCATCCATGACAATCACCGAGCCAGCACCCAGCATTGAACGTGCTTTTGCAATGCCGTCATAGCTCATATCCAGTCCCATCATGATATCAGCGGGCACCACAGGCGTGGATGAGCCACCAGGAATCACTGCCTTTAATTGATGGCCATGTCTGACGCCACCGGCTAATTCCAATAACTCAGCAAAGGGAGTACCGAGCGGTACTTCATAGTTACCGGGTTTATTGACATGGCCGGTCATACAGAAAATTTTGCTGCCACCATTATTCGGTGTTCCCAAGTCATGAAACCAGTCAGCACCATGCTGCAAAATCACGGGTATAGACGCCAGACTTTCAGTATTGTTAATCGTGGTCGGCCTGCCATATAAGCCATAACCGGCAGGAAAAGGGGGTTTATAACGAGGCTGACCTTTTTTGCCTTCCAGTGATTCGAGTAAGGCGGTTTCTTCCCCACAAATATAAGCGCCAGCACCGATATGTGTATGCAACTGAAAATTAAAGCCACTATCCAGAATATCCTTACCTAGATAACCTGCCTCTCTGGCTTCTTCCAATGCCGCTTCAAAGCGTTCTATTGGCTCATAAAATTCACCACGAATGTAGTTGTAACCCGTTTGGGCACCGATGGTGTAACCGGCGATAATCATGCCTTCTATCACCTGGTGTGGATTAAACCTGAGAATGTCACGGTCTTTACAGGTGCCGGGCTCACCTTCATCAGAATTACAGACAATATATTTATCACCGGGCAAACGTCTGGGCATGAAGCTCCATTTCAACCCGGTAGGGAAACCGGCGCCACCACGGCCACGTAATGCCGAGTTTTTAATCTGTTCGATGATAGATTCAGGTTTGAGTTTATTACTCAAGATATTTTCAAGCACCTGATAACCACCTACCTGACGATAGGCTTCCAAGGTCCACGATGGAGACAGATGGCTGGTACGAAAGCAGACTTGATCCAGCTTCATGACTGAACCCCATCAATTAAAGCATCAATTTTTTCTTTGGTGAGATACTCATGATATTGCTTATCCATCAACAGCATTGGTGCACCGACACAAGCCCCAAGACACTCCACTTCTTTTAGCGTGAACAAACCATCTTCTGTTGTTTCCCCTGGCTTAATGGATAAGCGTCGCTGCAAATGTTCGAGAATTTCTTCTGATCCGCACAACATACAAGAGATATTGGTACACAGGCTGATCTTGTGTTTACCAACCGGCTCCATTTCAAACATGCTGTAAAAGGTAGCTACCTCGTAGACACTGATGTTTGACATGGATAAGTATTCCGCCAACGCATCCATAATGGCTCTGGAAAGCCAGCCACCATTGGCTTCTTGCAGAATATGTAAACATGGAATGACTGCCGACTGAGCCCGGCCTATCGGGTATTTGGCTATCCACTTATCCAACTCAGCACGCAACTGCTCAGTAAATAAAGTCTGTTTAGGTCCGGTTAATACCATTTCTGTCATCGGTCAATCTCACCAAACACAATATCCATCGTACCGATAATGGCAACCACATCCGCCAGCATATGCCCTTTTGCCATTTCATCCATAGCTGCCAGATGCGGGAACCCTGGCGCGCGAATTTTTACACGATAAGGCTTATTGGCCCCATCCGAAATCATATAAATACCAAACTCGCCTTTGGGATGTTCAATCGCACTGTAGACTTCACCTTCAGGGACACAATAACCTTCAGTAAATAATTTGAAATGATGGATCAAGGCTTCCATATCATTTTTCATCGTACTGCGTTTGGGTGGAGCGACTTTAGTATCGTCAACGATCACAGGCCCCGGATTCGCTTTAAGCCAATCCACACATTGTTTGATAATGCGGTTAGACTCACGCATCTCGGCTACGCGGACTAAATAACGATCGTAACAGTCGCCCTCCTTACCTATCGGAATGTCAAAGTCCAATTGGTCGTAAACTTCATAAGGCTGTTTACGGCGTAAATCCCATTCAATACCTGAACCTCGTAACATTGGCCCTGAAAAACCAAGTTGCAAGGCTCGATCCGGACTGACCACGCCAATACCGACAGTGCGTTGTTTCCAGATACGGTTGTCGGTTAATAACGTCTCGTATTCGTCGACACAATGAGGAAATCGTTGTGTGAAGTCTTCAATAAAGTCCAGCAGACTGCCTTCTCGGTTTTGATTCTTTTTCTTTATCTCTTTTTCGTTGTGCCATTTAGATGTTTGATATTGAGGCATCTTATCGGGTAAATCGCGGTAAACGCCGCCGGGACGGTAATAGGTGGCATGCATTCTTGCCCCAGATACCGCCTCGTAACAATCCATCAAATCTTCACGTTCACGAAAACAATAAAGAAAAACGGTCATCGCACCAATATCAAGGCCATGCGCTCCCAGCCACATCAAATGATTTAACACCCGGGTAATCTCATCAAACATGACGCGGATGTATTGCGCTCTGATGGGCACATCGATACCAATCAGTTTTTCGATAGCCATCACATAGGCATGTTCGTTACACATCATCGATACATAATCGAGACGGTCCATATAACCGATGCTTTGATTAAACGGCTTGGATTCAGCCAGTTTTTCGGTACCCCGATGCAACAGACCAACATGCGGATCCGCTCTGACAATGACTTCGCCATCCATTTCCAGAATAAGGCGAAGCACACCATGCGCAGCCGGATGTTGTGGACCAAAGTTCAGTGTGAAATTTTTTATCTCAGCCATTATTTCTCATCCCTGAGATAACGGTTATCGTCACGAATCACCCTGGGTACCAGGGTTCTTGGTTCAATGCTGACCGGTTCATACACCACGCGTTTCTTGTCTTCATCGTAACGCATCTCAACATTGCCAATAAGTGGGAAGTCTTTGCGAAACGGGTGGCCGACGAAGCCGTAGTCGGTCAAAATGCGACGTAAATCAGGATGACCTTCAAATAAAATACCAAACATATCAAAGGCTTCACGTTCATACCAATCTGCACACGCCCAGACACTTGTTACGCTGTCGACGAGGGGTTGTTCGGCAGCCAGTCTGACTTTTAGTCGTAAGCGTTGGTTATGTTTGATTGACTGCAACTGATAAACCACAGCAAAGCGATAACCATCCGTCACCGGTTCTGCATGACCCAATCCATCTACAGCCCGGCTAAAGCCAAACTCTGTTGATTGTTTCGTTTCCCAACTGCTACCACCGTACTCTGAGTAATCCACTCCCGCCAAATCCATCAATTGCTCAAATTGATAGTCGTCGCGTAGTGTTGTGCAAACGTTGATAAGGTGCTCTGCAGCCACATGCAAAGTGATTTCATCTCGAACCAGCTCACAGTCCAGCAAGGCTTCTGAAAAATCCTGTTCAAGTTTAGCTTTTAGGGTTTGCATCATAAAACAGGTCGCTTTCAGGGTTGTCTGGCTATGGTATTAGTACGGTGAATTTTTTTCTGCAGTTGTAATATTCCGTACAGTAATGCCTCAGCCGTTGGGGGGCAGCCCGGAACATAGATATCTACGGGTACAATCCGGTCACAACCACGGACTACAGAATAAGAGTAATGATAATAACCGCCGCCGTTAGCACAGGAACCCATTGAAATCACCCAGCGTGGTTCAGACATCTGGTCGTATACTTTACGAAGTGCCGGCGCCATTTTATTTACCAGTGTACCGGCAACGATCATTACATCAGATTGACGAGGACTGGCTCTGAATACAATGCCAAATCGGTCCAGATCATAACGTGCAGCACCCGCGTGCATCATTTCCACAGCACAGCAGGCCAGGCCAAATGTCATTGGCCATAAGGATCCGGTTCTTGCCCAATTAATCAGCTTGTCAGCAGAGGTGGTGACAACGCCTTTTTCAAGAACACCTTCTATTCCCATTCCAGCGCTCCTTTTTTCCACTCATACACAAACCCAACCACCAGAATACCCAGAAATAAGAACATGGCTAGGAGTCCGAATACACCGATCTCATCTAATACGATGGCCCAGGGGAACAGGAATGCGATTTCTAAATCGAAGATAATAAAGAGAATAGCGACGAGATAATAACGAACATCAAACTTCATGTGAGCATCTTCAAAAGGCTCGAACCCACATTCATACGCTGAGCGTTTTTCACTATCCGGATGACGAGGTCCTAATACAAAACCAGCCAGCAATGGCAGAACACCAAAGCCGATGCCGATAATGATAAACAACAAAATCGGGAGATAATTCTCCAGCATGCTGCGCTTCCTTACGATGTCTCGACAACTCAGCATGAGGGACTTGCGTCACTGCTCATGCCCCTGATTGCATTATCAACTATGACCGCAATCATCAGGATTGATACTACACACTAAAAACGCTGATGAGAAGTCACAATATTTGATAAATAACGATTTTTACCAAGCTTATGAGACTGGACAGAACTGAATAGATTGTGCTCGAATATGCCTTACTTTGATTTGAGCAATGCTCAACTCCCAACAAACCAATGTCTCAGATAAAAAAACAATAAGGTGCATCATTTCAGGTGAATAAGAATAAGTGGTTAAGTACACCTGTTGTGGTAGCGATCATCATTTTATTAGCGGCTTTAATAGCCGCTGGTGTGGCAGCTTCGCATTTATTCTCACTGATTCAGGAGGATGTCACGTCACGTCTAAATACGGCATTAGTTACCTCCATTAACAGAGTCAAACAATCTTTCACCAATCACCAGCGAAATAGTGTTTATTGGGCAGAGAATACCGTTATTCAGCAAATCGCTTTATTAGCTAATAAACATGAAAACAGAGCGATGCAGCAGGATTTATATCAACTCGTTGATGGCAGTCTGAAAGCAACGATCACCAATGAAGGTTACCGAGACTACAAATTATTTAACCTCAACGGTGAGTTGATTTTGTCAGGCATCAGCGGTTTCGCAAAGCCTGAACAGAATATTACCCTGCCAGATAATATTCTTGCTGCATTATCGAAAAAGGATGTCTATACCTCTCATCCATTTATGCCTTCATCCCTATGGCAATCAACATTACGGCATCAATATCCCTTACCAACCATGTTATTTATTGCTCCTATCCATGATTGGGCGGGAAAAACAGTCGCTTTTTTTGCGTTTGAAATTAATCCAGACAAGCTGTTTAACCCAGCTTTTCATGAAAATCAGGTCGGACAAACCGGTCAAGCCTATGCCATAGATGAACAAGGGCGGATGCTGACCCAAAGTAAATTTACTAACCAATTAATTCGTGCAGGATTAATCGATGCTTCGAATCCGCTCACTGAGTTGAAACTCGAAGTCCGTGACCCCGGTTTTGATTTACTGGAGTCACCCGACAAAAAAGTGAAAAGCCCTATGCCATTGACACTGATGGCTAAGTCCCTGACTCAGCATAAAACTGGGGTCAACCTGAAGGGCTATCGTGATTATCGTGGCGTCAAAGTCATCGGCAGCTGGCGCTGGGATGAGCAACTCAATATGGGGATTGTCACAGAAACAGAGGTTTCCGAAGTATACAAACTATACCGTTCGCTGTTATTCAGCGTCATTGTCAGTATTGTATTTATCATTTTTATGACGGCATTTGGTACCTATTTCTATCGCCGTTCCACCCAGCAACAAATTGTCTCACTGCAACAACGAGATGCCATTATTAAACAAACAGATGATGGTTTTGTCACCATCGATGATCAGGGAAGAATCACCATGGTCAATCCCGCCATCTGTTTGCTATTTGGCTATCAGGAAGCCGAATTGATTGGTCAGCCGGTATCCATTTTAATAGATGAAGAACAGCGACATAAACATGATAATTATCTGAAACAAGCTGATATACATGAACCGAAAATTATTCATCGGACCCGCTCATTATCAGCGAGCAGGAAAGATGGTAGTCAATTTCCGATTGAACTCAATGTCAGCCCGATGCAGTTTGGCCATCGTAAATTTTATATCGGCGTGATTCGTGATATTTCTGAACGTTATCAATATCAGCAAGAACTGATCAAAGCCATGCAGCAGGCTGAACATGCTAATCAGGCTAAAAGTGAGTTTCTTGCCAAGATGAGTCATGAGCTGAGAACACCGCTCAATGCCATTATCGGTTTCTCTCAGCTGTTACAGATGGATAAGTTAAATGATGATCAACGCGAATCGGTCAGTATGATTGAAAGCTCAGGTAATCATTTGCTGTCATTAATCAATGAGGTGCTTGACCTGTCACGTATAGAGAGTGGTCATATGTCAGTCTCAGTGGAAGATGTCGAACTAAAACCACTCATCGAACATATTTTACCTTTCATTCATAATCAACTTAGTGCGCTTGATTTACGTATTACCGAAAGTTATCCAAAACAAGCCTCTTCTCTATTTGTCCGTGCCGACCACATTAAATTAAAACAGGTATTGCTTAACCTATTATCCAATGCGGCAAAATACAATAAGCCTAATGGAAGTATAGAAATTATTGTCAGCCATACGGATAGTGACTCGATACGCATTGCTATCAAAGACACGGGCTACGGTATTGATGAAAATTTACAGCAACGTCTTTTCGAGCCCTTTGACCGTCTTGATAAAGACACCTCTGATATACAGGGAACAGGAATAGGGCTGGTTATTAGCCGTGAACTGATTAAGCTAATGAATGGACGTTTTGGCTTTGACAGCAAGCGAGATATAGGATCGACATTCTGGATAGAGCTTCAGCGCTCATCCGTCAACAATAGCTCGATATTATCAGCTGCAAATAACCAGTCTGATCAATTGGATGGTGAGCAGACTCAGCATATCAAAGTGTTATGTATAGAAGACAATCCTACCAACTTAAACCTGATGCAGCGGTTTTTTAGACAGTACTCGCAATTTGTTTTGTTAACCGCCGCCGATGCAGAATCAGGATTAGAAATAGCCAGACAATTTGAGCCTCAAGTTATTCTGATGGATATTAACTTACCAGGCAAAAATGGCTTCGAGGCATTAAAAGACCTGAAACGTTCTGCCATCACTCGTGATATCAAAACAATTGCGTTAAGTGCTAACGCCATGCGAGAAGACATTGATAGAGGCCTGAAAGCGGGTTTTGATTATTATCTGACTAAACCGCTTAACTTTGAACTGTTAATTGAAACTATCAACCAAGCTATAGAAAAAGCTATCAAACACTAAGCTCAGTTGAGTCACCCTAAACAGGTATAAGTTAAACTGACCCGGCCCAAAGTTGTATGGCGTCTAAAGCCTGCTGGTTTAACGCTATTGCACGTTTTTCGTGATTGGCTTCAATGTAACAACGGAGTTCCGGGGCATTGCCAGAGGGCCGAATGTGAATGATTTCATCATCAGCAAAAGACATTCTCACACCATCGGTTGTATCAACAGCTTTGACCTCACCCATGAATGGGAATAGCTGTTTAACCTGCTCTCGACTCAGCTCATTATCAGGTAATAATGTTTCAAGCAGTAAACGACTTTTTTCCAGTGCGAAGTTTTTCAGTCGATCACTACTGGTGTAAATCGCTGGCATAGAAGAATTCAGTTCAGACACGCTCTGTTGTCGTTGTTTGGCCAATAACAACACGCTTAAAATAACAATAACCGCATCCCTTGTAGGCAAAGGGCTTAATGTATTTCCTGCTAATTCAATGGCTGATTGCTGTAAAAAACCACCATTGGCTTCATAACCCACAATACGTTTTTTTGATTCTGCGACGGCCGTTTGCATGGCTGAAATAACATAAGGTGAACCTATTCGGGTACGTATGACCTGCTCAAAAAAGTCAGCATTGACAGCGGAGTTGCTGCTTACAGGGGTCACGACAATATCAGCAGCAAGATAGATCGCCGTTAACAAACCGACAATATCACCTCTAAGCCAACGCCCCTTTTCATCACTGATAAGCGGTCGATCACTATCACCATCCGTGGACACAATCGCATCCAGCTCATGTTTAGAAGCCCATTGTTGAGCAAGTTGAACATCTTCAGGACGAATCGCTTCAGTATCCACTGATACAAATTGATCACTTCGCCCGAGACAAATAGTGTTTGCACCTAGCACAGATAAAATCTGTTGAAGTAAATCCCTACCCACAGCAGAATGCTGGTAAATACCAATAGTCATGCCTGACAAGCAATTTTCTGGGAAAAAATGTGAGAAGCGTTCGATATAGAGCGTTTCAGCTAATAAAGATGGCTCAGCGAAAACATCATCTTGTTTGATAAACTGACCGTCGTTATTAAACAACTCATCAGGAATATCAACAAACTGTTGTTTTATGGCTTGTTCATCCGCCTGCAGTATTTCCCCAGTCGGCAAATTAAATTTCATGCCATTGCGGTCATCGGGGATATGACTTCCGGTCACCATAATGGTCGGCATTTTATGTTGGATACCGTACAAAGCAACCGCTGGCGACGGAATAAACCCCAGGTTAACGGGACGTAAACCATAATACTGGCAGGCTTTAGCCACGGCATTCATAATACGCGGACTGCTTAACCTCAGATCGCCACCAATACCGAACTCATCACCTGTTTGAATCTGATTACCAGCTATCAGATGCTGCAAGAATGCTGCGGTATAAGCAAAACAAACACGATCTGTCATATCAGTAACGAGACCACGGGTACCACTGGTACCAAATTTGACGCCCGAATCTGACATCAATTGTTCAATATGAATTTTCATCTGGATAGTTTAGTTGCGGTGGTAATTATCCTGGAAGCGAACAATATCGTCTTCACCAAGATAGCCACCGGATTGAATTTCAATAATTTCTAAAGGCACTCGCCCCGGATTATGCAGTCGATGCTTTTGTCCGACAGGAATGAAAGTTGATTCATTTTCAGAAAGTAAGAAAACCTCATCATCTCTGGTTACTTCAGCCGTCCCCTGGACTACCACCCAATGCTCAGCACGATGATGATGCATTTGCAGAGAAAGTGACGCGCCCGGTTTTACTCGGATACGCTTGACCTGAAACCGTTCACCCAAATCAATAGAATCATAATATCCCCACGGGCGGTAACAAAGACGATGATTTTCAGCTTCAGGGCGTGATTGTGATTTGAGTTTGGCAACGATATCTTTGATATCCTGCGCCTGTGCTTTACTGGCGACCATCACCGCATCCGCCGTCTCTACAATTACCAGATCTTCAACACCAATTGCAGAAACAAGTCGGTGCTCGCTATGAATATAAGCGTTTTTTACATTCTGTATTTCGACATCGCCTTTCAGCACATTATTGTTCTCATCCTGTTGTGAACACTCCCACAACGATGACCAGGAGCCGACATCATTCCAGCCAGCATCAAGCGGCACGACGACGGCCTTATTGGTTTTCTCCATCAAAGCATAATCAATGGAGTCCGATGGGCAGGCTTCAAAAGCGGTTTTATTCAAGCGAACAAAATCTAAATCCTGTTCACTTTGTGATACGGCTAAACGGCATTTTTCAACGATATCAGGATTGAATTTGTTCATTTCTTCGAGCAATAGCGAAGCTTTGAACATAAACATCCCACTGTTCCAGTAATACTCGCCAGAGGCCAGGTATTGCTCAGCGGTTTCTAAATCCGGCTTTTCAACAAATTGTTTAACTGCAGAAATCGCCTCTTTTTCTTCAGCCTGTATATAGCCGTAACCTGTATGGGCACAATTCGGAACAATACCAAATGTCACTAAATTTCCCGCTAATGCTTGCTGTTCAGCGATTTTTATTGCTTGATGAAAGGCTTCAATATCCGCAATAACATGATCAGCAGCCAAAACTAACAGTACCGGATCCTGTTCACGAGAAAGTGCTTGAAATGCAGCACTCACAATAGCAGGCGCTGTATTTCTACCAGCAGGCTCCAGTAAGATACTGGGAGATTCAATACCAATTTCTAGTAATTGCTCCGCCACCATAAACCGGTGACTCTCATTACATACCACTATAGGAGATGCACTATCTAAACCTTTCAGTCTAAGAATAGTTTGTTGAAACATAGAGTCATCACCAAACAAATTCAAAAATTGTTTGGGTTTATGTTTACGTGAAAGTGGCCACAAACGCGTACCACTTCCTCCAGACATTACAACAGGTATCATTTAAAATTCCGCTTTAACAAGTTAATAGCTTTAGTTATCTAGTGCACTCAATGCCGTGTCAATATCGGCCATTAAAGTACTATCATTATCTTGTGATGCTTGTTGCTTAGCCGTGTTCAGATATTGTCTGGCTAAATCATTATTGCCCTGTTTCGCATGTAAAACACCGAGGTGATAATTAAATACCGCAACATTCGGCTCTAATGAAACCGCCTGTTCCAGCACGGGTTTTGCTTCATCGAGCTTATTCAGTTTTACATTGACCCAACCATAACTATCCAGAAAATAAGGTTGTGTTGAAGACTTAAAGCGTTGGGTGATTTCCAACGCACGGTTTAAGTTTTCTGGCGACTCAAACCGATCGGTTAATAAGCTGGCTAAATTATTAGCAGCAATATCCACATTATTATTCTTTTTCAGAATTGCATCATACAAATTACGTGCTTCACCATAATTACCCCGCGACTCTTCAATAGAAGCCAGTTGTAGTGAAAAACGGATATTGTCATCTATATTATCAACTGCTTGTTTCAATACCTTTGCAGCGTCATTTAATTTGTCATTACGTAAGTAATAATCTGTTAAGAGCGAGTAACCCAGCGTCCAGTTTTTCTGTTCAGCAATTTTTTTCTCAAGAATACTGACAGCCTGTTCCGCTTTGTCGACCCTAAAGTAGTGAATAGCCAGAGTGGCATAACCATTCATCGAATTAGGGTATTTTTGGTTGAAATTGTTCAAATAACTTTCTAGTTGTTCATTTTCATCCAATGCTTCCATACTGGTAGCCAGTCCCTGCATTGCACGACTTGAATTAGGTTCCAACTCAAGACCAGCTTCATACTCGGCCTTGGCAAGCGCGTAGTCACCCTGCCCTTCGTATAACTGTCCAGATAATAAATGAGAAAGCAAGGTATCACCTTGCTGGTCTTTAAGAAGGTCAATGGTTTCAATGCCTGCTTTCCAGTCTTTCTTAAGAATTCTGACCTCTGTCAGTTGTTGCAGCAATGTAGCGTTGGTCGGATTTTTGTCTAAAGCCGTCACCAAAACTTGTTCAGCCTTATCGTAATTACTTTCTTGAACCAACATACTCGATACTGTTAATGCAGCAGTTGCGTTATAAGGGTTGGCTGCTAAAGCTTGTCGGAAGCTGTCTTCTGCCAGAGCTTCAGAACCTTGTTTCTGATAGGCTTGTGCAAGTAGTATCATAGCTTCATCTGAATCAGGCGAGTTTCTTAATACGGTTCTTAAATCCGTGACAGCCTGATCATACTTTTGATCGATTAAGTCCAGTTTGGCTCTAACCAACAATGCACCACTTTCCTCAGGAGCAACATCAAGAACCGCCTGTGCTAATTCACGTGCCTTGTTGAAATCCTGCTTTGACGCGTAGTACGACGCTAACATCACCCGCGCCTTATTTCCGTTAATACCCTGTGGGTCTTCCTCAACAATACGGTTAAGTTCGCTGACAGAACCATCCACATCACCATTTTTATCTAACAAGGCCGCTTTAGCAAAACGCAAGTCATAGTTCTCGGGTGCGGCTTTAATCATCTCATCCAGTTTAGTGAGTGCTTCTTGAGGATTTTTCTGATTAATTAGTCCCAGTAAAAATTGCTGAGCTTCAGCGTCATCAGGATGTATTTTCAGGAAAGACTGTAAAATGTTTAGCGCATCGTCATATCTATCCAACTGTGAGACTAAAAGTTTAGCGTAAGACAATACCACTTCGCGTTCATCAGGCTTTCGCTCTAAAATCTCTTCATAGACATTAGCCATACCCTTGTAGTCTTTCATTTCGTTATAAAGACTTAATTCGATTAACCGCAACGACAGATCTTCAGGATATTTTTCAACAGCCTCTTGAGCTTTTGCCAGTGCGGCAGGTAACTGACCTTTGTCTTTCATGATTAAAACTTCTAAAGACAGAATGTCTTTATGATCAGGATAATCTTTTGCTACTTCAGCAAGCAGTTTGGATGCTTCATCAAACTTCTGCTCCTTAGCCAGGATAGAGGCTTTGAGAATTCGACCATCAAAACTCTTAGGTTTTAAAGACAGCGCTTTGTCGGCTCTGGTCATCGCTTCATCGAGTTTACCGCCCAGCAGGTAAAGTCTTCCAAGTTTAATCTGAGCATCTGCATGGTTGGGGTCCAGCTGTTCAACCGTGGTCAGATTAGCAAACATTTGCTTCCAGTTTTTGCTTTGCTCATCTAACAGGGCTAATCGATAGTAAGGTTCTGCTTGTCGGGGATCAATCTGAATAGCATTTTTATATTCTAACCGAGCTTTGTCATAATTCCCGTTATCAAAAAACTCGTTACCACTTTCAACATAATCCGCTGCACTATCAGCAGAACTTCCACATCCCGCTGCCATCCCCAGCATCAATACCAGCAATAAACCTTTACTCGCTTTCATATCCCTACCTTATTCCGCAATATATTGTTTTAACTTTGGCTCGGCGACCTGCATAAACGACAATATTCGTTGTTCTGCCTGCGCCACTGTTTCATTGTCTGCCACCATGGTGACCATTCTCACCAATGAGCCATCAGTTCTGTTTTTAATGATTGAATCTTGTAATAAATACCACTTGTTAATGTATTCATTCGCGACAATACGACCATGCCCCTGGAACCAGTAATACACGAGTTGTTCTTGTGTGCCTTTTTTAATGATGACACGATTGGCGGGGTGGCCATTCGCTTCGATTCGGTCAAATGCAGCTATCTCCCAACCACCGCCAGGAATACATACGCGTGGAGAATGTGGTGACTCACCTTTACGTTGCGTTTCATAATAAGCCACATAAAAGTTGACTGTTTGTTTCTGCTTATTTTGATAGTTAGCCAATAAATAATCAGTCATCGCCAATTTGGACTCAACCCTGTCATCTAGAGGCATTTGATATCCTGTCCACTCATCCAGTTTCATCGGAAAATTTACTAAGGCATTATGCTCTGGAATGATTTCCTGACGATTATCAATATAGTGTGTTACACCATAGCTTGATAAAAGGGTGAGAACAGTCAGAGAAAAAATTATCAGATTACCTGATGACGAAGCATTGTTTTCATAAAATATTGGTTTGGTTTTATTGTATTGCTCTACCCCGAAGACATCGGCAAACGAATAACCCGATGTCAGCTTTTCCATTAGCCAAATCAGCAATGCAAGCAGACCAGCACAGGCCATGAAGATAATCCAGCCTTCAAAATCATGTAAAAACCCTTCTGCTTGGGCAATACCCCAGTTATCCACCAGCACGCCAATCACACCAATTCGGAAACTGTTCATCAAAATCGTGATAGGGATGGTTGCCAGAAAAACGACGGCTTTTTTCCAGAAGCTGGCACGGTAAAAATAAGCTGCAATAAACCCAAGGCTCATCAACGGGAATAAATAGCGTAAACCACTACAGGCCTCAACCACCTGAAGTTTGTAGACGCCAAGATCAATGATATTCCCTTCCAGATACACGGGAATATCAAAAAGGCGAATGACCTGAACGCCTAACCAGGATGACACCAACTGCAATTTCGCCGTCAGCACAACCTCAATGACGTAAGGTAAAGGTATGGCAAATAACAGTAGCAAGATCGGAGCGAGTGTATATCGACTGGCTTTGCCAAGAAAAATCATGGACAAGCCAACCAGAGTCAGAACAAAGGAATATTGAATCAGAATAAATAAGGCGCTTAATTGTCCAAGGATATATACAAGTAACGATAAGAGAACGATAAAATAGCCACTCCACATGGGCCGAGTGACCGATGAGAGAATCAGATCTTTTTTCTCCCAAAGTATATAGAGACTGACCAATGGAATGAGGAAACCATGACTATACTCTTCCTGTGTATTCCACCGCATATATGCTTCAGCAATCCCCCCCCAATAGGTGATAAAAGCCAACACAAGCGTGACTATAAATACACTTGCTTTTTGATAGCTTAACACTGTGCCCGCTCCTTGCTGTTTCATGTAATGAATTAGCCTGAGATTACCTTGAATCGTTTTAAAACACCAGCTAATGACATTAATCGTTTTATTTTCTGTTTGGGATTCAAAACAATAAGATCACAACCTGCCAAATTAAGTTTGCCTTGAAGTGTCAATAGCCTCGCCATAAATGTACTATCAATATAGCTAACACCAGACAAATCGATCTTTAATTGGGAGTGATTAGCTAACACCATGGTACTTATCAATGCATCTACTTTCTCAAGATTATTTGCTTGGAAACAGCCGGCTAAAAACAAGGTGTGTGTGTTTGGTTGCCAGTTGACGGCATTATCCTGACTCATACCACGCTTATATTTTTTATTCACAAAATAATAGGGAAGTTGCTTTGTCAGTAATAACCAACTCAAACTCCAGCCATCTTTTACATACCGTTTCCACAAGTTTGGCTCTTGTTTTATACGCCAAAGCCATTCCAGTCCGAATTTACGCCATTTCTCAGGCGCTCTGACAACTGAACCAGCCACAAAATTAATTACCGCCCCCAAATGGCTAATCACCGGCGCGTTTAGCTTCGCCATATTATTCATAATCCAGGCCTGACCTTTTTTTGCACCCAGCGCAACAAGCAAAAAATCAGGTTCTGCGTCATTAATTTCCTGGATAATATTGTCCTGACTCATTTCTTCAATACTGATAAAACCCGGATCATAAAAACCAACACTCACCATACCCGCGGAATCAATATTAAGTTGTTTATGTGCTTTTTCGGCAATACCGCTTTCACCACCGAAGAAAAAGACTTTAATCGGCTGCTCTCTCTTTTTTTCGGACAAAAACTGAAATAAATCTGAACCAGCTACTCGTTCTTTGACCGGTAACTTCATCATTTTAGCCAGCCAGACTAAAGGCATGCCATCAATCACAGATAAATCACTGACAGCGACTGATTGATAAAATGCATCATCCTCATTCGCTGTTATGGTGAAATTAATATTTGGGGTAGAGAGAAAACAGCGTTTTTTTGATGAAACAGCCTGCTCGATTAGGCTTGCTGATTCAGCCATACTGACAAAGTCAAAAGGCAAGCCCATCAATACATGTTGTTTGTTTCGCTGATGGAGGTCAGGAAAAAAAGATGTGTTACTCATTTTATAGTCTCATCGCGAGGTAATCCCCACATTTCCTGGTAAGAATTCCTGACTGGTAAATCAAAACAACAATGTGCATAAATCCAGCCGATTAATTCAACCAGTACCGTTTTGGCACCGGCACTGGTTTGCCACCAATTTTCTAAAGTGAAGTCTTCTGGCACAGCTGAGATAATACCAATGGGTATGGGCAAAACATTAAAAGCCTGTTGATATAAAAACTGAGTTCTACGGCTATGAACATCAGCAGAAAATACATTAATGCCTTTCACTTCATCTCCGACAATTGATGACTCAATAAATTTTCTCACCATCACAGCACTTAAATAGGTTCTATCTTGAGCAGAAGCTGGGGTGGCAACAACCTGTAACTTATTCTCATCAAGCCCCAATAAAGCTAGCTGATATGCCGCTTGTTCGGCATATGAATCGAACTGATCGGTAAAATTTCTTGCTTCAGGGCCACCGGTGGTAATAACCAAATCATAATGACCCGTTTTATATTCAGCGTAAGCCTGACTGAGTGCGGCAGGCTCAAGCCAGCCTTCTACCACTAGAATATTAGCTTTCACCGGCTCTTGTTTCGCTAAAAAGAACGCAACATTGTTTACAAAAAATACGGTTATAGTAAGCAATAACAATATAGTAATTATTACTGTCCATAGGGTAGGAACAAGCATATATCGTCGTCTGAAAAACCGTCCCTGTTTTTGCATCTAAAAACGACCGATTGTTTCAGTAAATAATGTCTGCAAGCGCCTGGCGTTGATATCCTGTGCAAACTCTTGCTGAACTTTTTTCTCGGCATTACGGATCAATGTCGTCCTTGAAGCCTCGTCCTTTATTAGCTCGAGCATCGCAGCAGCCAATTGTTCACTGTTGTCAGGCTCAATCAACATACCGGTTTGTTCATTAATCACCAGCTCAGGAATACCTGAAATCTTTGATGATATGACGGCCGTCCCGACCATCATAGCTTCCATCAATACGACCGGGATACCATCCATATCACCCTGTTTGTCTTTTTTACAGGGTAAGACAAACAAATCTAATCCAGTAACAAATTTAACCACCTGGTCATGAGGTAATGGCCCCAGAAATACGACTTTATCGGTCAAAGCAAGTTGGTTGACTTGCTGTTTTAATTCCTCTTCCAGTGGACCTGAACCGGCAATCTCTACTTTAAAATCAGAAAATTGAGTATGTAAGATAGCTAGAGCAGAAATAAGCGTATCAATGCCTTTTTTTTCTACCAACCTGCCGACCACGCCAATCCGAACAGGATCTGATAATGCGATTGAAGACTTGCGAGTGAACACACGGCTATCTACGCCACAGCGAATAATTTCTAATTTACCAGGATCAACTTGATAAGTTTGCTGAATGTAGTGACGATTAAAATCAGAAATTGTGGCAAAAAAACCTGACCTTTCGACCTTTTTATCTAATAATAAACCGCGCTCAAATATGTCGTTTGCATGAGCTGTTACGCTGAAAGGAATACCTGAAAGCATACTGGCATACATCGCAATATCCGTGGGCACATGTGCAAAATGCACATGTAAATGCTGAATATCATTGTCTACTAAATCTTGTGCCAGCTTAGCTGCATAGAAGAAGCGATAAAAAAGACCTCGTGCATCACGCGATAGAATGTTCACTTGGAACATATCTTTCATACACTCACTAAGTGCTTTGATGTAGTGAATAGGTTTTTTAGTCAGTAATTTGAGATGACTAAAAAAAACAGTCTTTTTTGGCATCGCATAAAGGTATATAACCTTCGACCTCAATTCATCAAGGTGTTGATCAGTGGCTGGCATGATCGGTTTATGCACAGAGAACGGTATTATCTCGTGGCCTAGTTCAGTCAACGCCAGAATTTCGTTATATACAAATGTGGCAGATAACGCAGGAATCTCAGGTGCCAGATATGCCAGTTTCAAACGTATTCCCTTCTAGCCGTGAGATTGTTGCCAAACAACTGTTTGTTGTTCGTTTAACTGTCGAGTTGCTTCAGCTTTCCCTTTGACAAGACATTGCCATTGGTAATGACGAATAAACGCAACAAGTGGCTTGTCAGCAAAGCGTGGCTGCCGGGTCAGCATACTTTTCACATATCCCCACCACATAGCAGCACCACCCAGAAAATAAGGAGGATGTAACATACGGAAGATCGAGGAAGCGGTCATATAAACCAGCCCAGTTCCCATAAAATACTGACCAAACCCATGACGCATACGCCCGGTAAATATCCCCTTCTGGCTTGAGCCCATAGGTCTCAGATGAATGAATTTTAAATCAGGTTCATCCCAGCTCACCGCTATCCAACCCAATTGACGGCACTTATGGCAGTCGATTCCATCCCACATCACTTGGCGTACAAAGCCACCAATTTCTTCAAAACAGCTTCGGCGATAAAACTTTGTCATGCCAACGGACATCTCATCGCCACATTTCTCACTTATAAGCTCACCTGATTTTTTATCTCTGAAATACGCTTTACCACTGCATGTGCCAATACGTGGATTTTGTTTCATGCGGTCAATCAAAATCTCAAAATAACGTGGGGGCAAATCTAAATCCAAATCAAATTTACAGATAAAATCAAACTGACTGACATCCACCTGTTCATAGCCATAATAAAAGGCTTCGATCACACCAGGACCGACACTACGATGGCCTCGATTTTCACGTGTAATTACTTTTATGAATGAGTATTTCTCAGCATACTCAGCCAAAATTTGTGGCGTCGCATCAGTAGAACCGTCATCAACAATCACCCATAGATCAGGCTTGATGGACTGATTAACAACACTATCCAGTGTTATGCGCATGTAATCAGATTCATTGCGACATGGTGAAACCAGTAGATAACTCATAAATTATTCTCATTATATTAAGTAGTCGGAAATTCAGTCGAATCTGAGAGTTATTTGTATTCGATGATTTTCTGTCGTTTACCTGTTAAAAAGTTTTTATAAAACGTCATGATGCCCAATGTTTGTGGAAATTTAGATAATACGTTTGAACAGGCAACAATAAAAGATAGTGAAATCGAAGCATACTTGCTCTTGTCACGTATTGTCAGCCTTAATATTTGCAGAGGATATACAAACAATAACCACGATATCAACGGTTGCCATAATGAGAACAAGATTACTGTTGGTAAAAGGAGCGACCAAAAAATATTACTCCGAACTTCTTTATATCTAAACCGCTCTTGAGAGCTACCATGAAGATAAAACGATTCAGCATAAGCATGACCTGCTCTTTTATGACGTTTCCACCACTGGGTGAATCTTGTCATAGCTGCGTCATGTAAAGTCATCTCAACATTGAGACGCATAATTTTCCATCCTTGCTGACGCATACGAAAACACATTTCAGGTTCTTCACCTGCAATCAAAAAATCCGAATAACCATTAACACTCTGAAAAGCTGAAACACGTATTAAAGCATCTCCTCCACATGAGTGTGCATCACCTACTTGCGTATTCCACTCTACATCACACAACTGATTATATACAGAGTATTGCGGAAACCGTTCACGTCTCCTTCCACAAACAACAGCATAATCAGGTGAAGTTTTCAGAAATATATATGCCTTATCAATCCACCCTTGAGCGACTTCACAGTCACCATCCACAAATTGTATAAATTCAATAGCAGGATTGGCTGCAATCAGTTCTCTGGCTCCTTCGTTTCGAGCTCGAGCAGCAGTAAAAGGTTTATCAAGATCCAATATGACAGTTGCAACACCCAAAGTCTTTGATGCCTCCACACTGCCATCACTAGAACCAGAATCTACATAAATTATGTGCTCTAAATCATGCTGTAGTGATTTGATGCAGCGTATTAGACGTTCACCTTCGTTACGGCCAATAATTACTGCGCCAATATTCGATAGTGACATTTGTTACTTCACCTTATTACTTGATGCTTTAACTAAAAGACAACGTTTTAAAATCGTAATCATAATTAAGTTGCCTAACTGGTTTTTCTCTTGGTCATTCGTTTTGCCAAATTAATCCAATATTTTTCGTAATAGAACGTTGATATATGAGCAAGAATAAACAGCACAGCAAAAAGTATGGGACGTTTTAAATACTTTTCCAGCGTTTCTCCAGAACCAAACCATGTATTGACAAGAAGTGGATGAATCACATAGAGCGCATATGAAACACTCGCCAAATAGACTAAAACACGGGCATTCAGATATGTCAGTAAAGAACTATTAACATTGTACAAAGTTGAGCCGATCAATATTGCAGCAATATACGGCCTAAAGTAATTTACAAAGCCACCATCAGGGTGTGAGGCAACCATTAATGCAAGCAAGGCAAAATAAGGATTAACTTTACGAAGAAATTTTTGAAGAAAGCCAAGTCCTTTATCATTGTAGATCAAAGACAGAATTACTCCTGCCAATATTTCATCCACCCTATAATATGTGTTGATAGCGACATGTACGCCATCAACCATTCTGTTTGCTGTAATCAAAAAACATCCAATCACAAGAATAATAAATGCCTTCTCTTTAAAAAAGAGAAATAACAGACCGATAGCAAGGTAAAACTGAATTTCGACGCACAAACTCCAGAAATGGCTCGTGCCATGCACGAGATCCATCGGTGGATAGTTAGCATAAAAGAAAAAATGAGGAGCAAGTTTTGACAGATCGATATTTAGTATTGGAAAGGCAATAATTAAATATAGCCAGGCCAAAGGAATAATTCTCAGAATCCGCCTGATAAAAAAATCATGAACACTGGGGCGATGGATTAGGAAATTGGTTATTAAAAAACCTGAGAGTATAAAAAAAATACTCATTCCAATCACACCAGAAGTGAAATTGAGTTGCAGAAATGAAGGTCCCAGAGGGAGTAAATGGGCAGCAAGCACAAGCATTATGCTAATGCCTCGCCAACCATCAAGGACGTAAAAATAGTCTTCTGTATTTTGTTCTCGGTTAGCGGCTATTTTCTTCTCTTTGGCCGTAATAAATTTAAAAAATTTATTCATGAATCAATATCACTTGCATGGGTGGTACCAATTACCTTGGCAGGGACCCCAGCAACTATCGCATAATCAGGCACATCTCTAGTAACAACAGCATTAGCACCGATTAATGCGTGTTTACCGATGGTGATATTCCCAATGATCTTAGCTCCGGCCCCAATATCCACATGCCCTAAAAGCGTAGGTGCCTTTGCCTCATGCCGCTTCACTCCCAATGTTACCTGCTGATGAATAAGACAATTCACACCAATAACAGCAGATGGGTGGATAACAATACCGTTAGCATGTGGGATCGAAATACCACCACCAAGATTTAAATTCAGAGGAATATCAGCACCGCTGACAACAGACCAGAAACGATAGCGTAAAACAGCAATCTTTTTTCTAAATAACGAGAGGAATGAGTGTTTCATCGAGGCCTTCTGATAGTCACGTATACTTTTTATTAGCTTTTTGGATGGCTGCCAAAAAGTGGTGATTTTTTCTCTTTGCCAATCTGGCTCATCCGCTGAGATCACATTCATTTCCTCTAATTAGACCAGACTTATATGTTTGTTCTTTGCTAACTCTTTATAGTTGGCAAGATTTATCTCAGTACCAGTCAATTGACTCAAAGTATTCAAATCATCGTTGAATATTTTTTCCAATTTCATTTGGCTTTCAACCGTTAGCTCAGGGCGTTTTTTCATCACTAATTGCTGTTTAACGAAATCACGCAGACCTTTAGGTATCAAACTACGTCTTAATGTCGCCAAGATAGGGTTATTAACGAGAAAGTTATAACCTTTAAACCGTCTGACACGTTGGTTAGAAACATTCTGTTCAGGAAGGGTTTCATGCCATACCACCGGTTCATCATAACCAATAAACCGAGCGACACGTTCTAGCTCCAGCTCAGGCTGTTTTCTAAATGCTTCAGAAAATACTAATAAAATATTTTCACTGCCATACTGCTCTATATATGGCTTTATTTGCATCGAATAAAGACTGTAGTTTATTAACTCAGGGAATGAATCAATCGCAGTATTAATGTCAGCGCGGATTACATTCTGACTCCATTGATGAATGTAATGAGACACAAGTCTTTCAATAGGATGCCTGATAACATAAACAAGTTTTAGCTTTGGCAAATAGCTGGACATTCTAGCGAGTGTATTTGGATAGTCTGGTAGTTTTGTATAATGTGTACTCGACTCCCCACAAATATCATCCTCATTTGCTTTTGCAAATAACCCTTGATACCAATTTAAACCGAGCTGATAAACACCATCATCACTGAAGAAGTTTGGCTCTTTCGGTGTAGACATAAAAATGCCTGGCTGTAGTGCCAGTTGCTCATGTAAAGTGCTTGTGGCACTTTTCATTGCACCAATAATAATAAAGTTTGGTTTAGTCATAATCTTTTGGATGAATGTAGGCTTTTAGTGGATTAGTGAAGTTTATCCAAGTGTCGCGCCATTGCCCTTGTGCGGTATTGCTTTGATAGTGTTTAGATAACTTTTCTCTTAGCCCCGAAATAGCAGCGCCAAGTATCCAAGCAATGTTAGCAAAAATCAGCCCCCAGTAGCCATAAACTAAATAAAAATATCGTGTCCGTGACTCATAGAAGTAGCGCGGTAGCTTTTTTCTCAGTTTAGCCTGAGATTTCAGAGGGGAGCTACCTCCACGCAAATGAACAACATGTGCATTGGGTTGATAAATGACTTTCCAGCCAGCTTTCTGTGCACGATAACTAAATTCGACATCCTCAAAGTACATGAAGAACTCATCATCCAAAAGCCCAATATCTTTAATTACCTGCGACCTTATTAATACACATGCAAAGCTTACCCACTGATATGACTCTACATGATCAACGACAGGTCTGGCCACAATGTAAGGAGCTAATAGCCGAGAAAATAAACCAACACTAGCCGCTTTTAGAAACTCACTAACAGGAGTGTGAAAGTGGAAACAGCTCTCTTGTGGTTGTCCATCAGGCCACTCCAATCTAGCTCCCACTAAACCAGCATCATTATTCTCTTTTGCTGTTTCCAGCAATGACTCTAGTGCCCCAGATTGAACAATAGTATCGCTGTTTAATAATAGATAATAGTCAGCATCTACAGCATTAATCCCAATGTTATTCCCACCAGAAAAACCACTATTATGAGAGGACTCGATTAATCTGAATTTCTTTTTTTTATCTTCAGACGTTATCCATTCATTAATTCTAGTGACAGAATCATCTTGGGAGTCATTATCAACGATTAGAACCTGAGCATCGATATTGGCAACATCCAGTTTGATGGAGTTGAGAACATCAATGACCATTTTGGGCGTTTTATAATTTACAATGATAATAGCTAGCTCAAAGCGATTATTTGTCATCAAAAAAATAGGCCTTTCTTAATTTTTTCAATTGCGGTTCCAAAGCAGGATCAAAACTTCCGTCTCTCTGATGAATGAGATAAGCCCACGGTAAACTGTCTGTCTCTATTTCTAATTTATTAACAAGTTTTGCCACATCCCCAATAACTCTAGCAGGTACCCCCGCCACAATGCTGCCCTCGGGAACATCACGACTAACAACAGCTCCGGCTGCTACAATGGCATTTGGTCCGATAGTTGTTCCAGGTAAAACAATAGCACCATGACCAATAAATACATTATCTCTAATATCGACTTTACCCACCCGGTCAAGTTTTTTCTGGTAAGCGCGATTAAGTACCGCAATTGAACCATCATGACCGAGAATGGTGCAGGCAGTGAGCATGACGTTATTGCCCAGCCTCGTATATTCAGGGTTAGTGACATTGGTATATGGCCATATGGCACAATGCTCACCTATCTGATGATAATTTCCCCAACGCTTTAGATATTCAGCATACTCAAAACCAGATGGATTGCAGAGTTTTAAATAGAGTCTCTTAAAATGTCCAGTTTTGAATGCTATCTTTTTTATGATAGCTCTAAGCATATGGCAATCCCATTAAGTTATTTTTACTTATTTGATAGTTTTTGATAAAACGCTGTTAAGTTAATTTGTAGCTTATCGAGTCCATACTCCCTCGCTTTTTTTAAGCCTTCAGTTCTAATTTGTTCTTTCAATATTGAGTCTTTTATCAGCATTTGAAGATGCGTAATAACCGACTGTGTATCGCCGTCATCAGCAACTAGAGCTGTTTGTTGATGAATCATGAACTCTTCTCCCGCCCCTCCAGTAAATCCAACCACAACAGCACCACATGCCATTGCTTCAATAGGCGGTAAGGAGAATCCTTCAGGATAACCTGTTGCAATAAAAATATCGGCAGCCTGATACTCTTTTATCAACTCATCTTGTGTTAATCCATCTACTACTCTGATGTCTACCCCGTGTTCTGCCATTCCCCGCTTGATTAACGCAAGATCATGAGGGTTTTTACGAGACATAGCCAAAATACGATGTTCAACTCTTAACTCTGGTTTAGGTAAAAATACATTTAGGTCTATTCCATTAGTCATGGTGGTTACGGAAATCTCCATATCCTTTTCAACGAAGTTAGAACAGAATTGACTACATGTCATGACTTCATCGTAACCAAGGTCTAGGTAACTTTTCTTCTTATCGTCTGATTTTAACCAACGTCTAAGCCCAACCAAATTCTGTAAGAAAAGGACTTTTGTTTGTGCAGGAAATAAGAACGCTTGATAAGGAGAAAATTCAGTGGCAACGACGATATCATCTTCGCCCATATGAGCTAAAGCTTCATCATAGCTTAACGTTTCAACATCAAAGCCAAAGAAATTTCCATGATATTTTCCCATCAAAACAGGATAGGCTTTATAACCAGCTTTATTGAGCATGAGGCAATGCTGATATATAACCTTTACACCACCAACGGGTTTGAATTTTCGGATGAAACACCGTTTTAGATAGTGACCCAATCGCCCCTCTTTCAAGCTTCTAAAGCTCTTCCTGACAGAAAAAGCCTCCCTCTGAAATAAATCTGGGATGATGTAATAAATAGTTTTCATTACCCGTTGTCCACACTATTTACCAGTTTAGTATTGTGACTACTCTCAGCTCTTTTCTCGCCAAGATAGTCTTGATTAATCTTATAAGCACGTCCTAATAGAGAGCCAACTACTAACCAATAAAATGAATTTAGTGAAGAATTTGGCATTTGGTCGAGCAATAGGACTGATAAAAGTATTGCATGAGCGCCCAACAAAATTGATTCCTTTTTGTCGTGAATACGCCGTTTTACAGTTATCCTATATGTCAGATATAAAGGCACAACAATAAGTAAAAACTGAGATAGATACCCTACCCAGCCACTCACACCTAACGTTATAATCCAACGTCCATCAGTCGTACTTGTATCAGATCCGGTCAGGTCATCAACAATCCGATTACGCCCCCAGCCACCCCAACCAAATAGAGGTTTTGAATTGGCATGATTCAATAGAGCTTTTTCTTGCTCAAACCGAAACTCTAATGATTGTGCTCGCTCAGCACTTACCCTGCTTGCTACATCCAGTATCGTTTTATGAGGGAAAAGATTCAGAGACGATAGCATTGGATAAGTTAAGAATAATAACCCAATAAGTAAAGCCATTTGATGCATACGTTTGGGGCTCATCAGAATTATCATAATCAAACCAAACGTACCGAATATGAGTGAAGCCAGACTCTTTTGTAAAACTAACGTCATGAAAATAATGATGAGCACATAGAGAGTTTTGATGGGCAGAACTTTTTCTTTAAGCCTTGTCATAGCAGTGGCTGCTGCAACACCTAATGCTAGAAAAATGGCGACGAGAAGGCCATGCCCCATAAATACAATTGCACGAAATCCCCCTTCTCTATACTGCTGCAGCCATGAATTTGGGAAGTAACCGTATAACATCCAATGCAAGCGAGGGCTCATTCTCACTTCATACAGGGTAAAAAAGGCATAAACAAAAGCAGCAATAGCAAAATACTTGAATAATATTAATTGCTTTTCATAAGTATTGAAGTATCGCACACCAAACAAAAATGGAACGATGATTAGAAAATTTGTGATGGCATCACTTAATCCATCATAGAGAGTTAATCCGGGTAAATACGAGTATCTCTCTGAGTTGGTGAGGGCAGTTAAAAAAGGCAGAACAAGAAGCATAACAAAGACGAACTTCATATATCGATGCAACGCAATAAACCCCAGCCGTTTTTTATTTAAAATAAGATAAATTAAGATTGTCACTGTGGTGATAGAGTATTTATTCAGAGGAGGAATAGCAGGTAAATCAATTTTGAATGCAACGGGGAGAAACATATGAGCCCCTAATAGAGCAAGCAAAACACCCACTTCCAGGCCTTTTCGTTTAATCAAAAAAATCGTAACAATAGGCCACGATAAAAGCGCAATGTATGCTATGAAATTAGGCATATCTCTGTTTTAACTCATTGTCAGGGCATTACGAACGGTTAAACTCAACCCTGTTGTAAAACTTGTGCTCGGCTGCCAGTTGAGTAAGCGTCGAGCTTTTTCGTTATTTAGAATAATTTCTGGAATGTCAAAATCTCGTTTTGCTTGGTAGTTGACTGTTATAGATTTACCAGTTTCTTGCTGAACCAATTCAATGATCTCATTTAGAGAAACACCCTCTCCACTAGAAATATTAAAATTATCACTTCCTTGATAATTCAAAGCTGAAATAGTTGCCTCAGCAACATCCTCAGCAAAAACATAATCCCTTTTTACACTTCCATCCCCCCAAATAGTCAGAGAGTTATCGGATAATGCAGCAGCAATGCAGGTCCCAATAAATCCTTGAACACCAGTATGTGTTTGTCCAGGCCCAAATGGATTCGAAGGCCTCAAAATAACGGTATTGAAATCATACAAATCAGAATACATATGCAAATACTTTTCTATTGCTAGTTTAACAACGCCATAACTGCATACGGGTGCATTAGCATGTGATTCACTTATAGGAATAGTTTGAGGATGACCATAAACCGTCCCGCCAGAAGAAAAATACACAATATCTTTTAACCCTGACTGCTTCATCATTTCTAAAAGTTTCACTGTATTTACTAAATTACCTTGAATATCGCTAATAGGATCTCTATTTGAAGTACTTGGCACGGAAGTACTAATCAAGTGAACAACCTTATCAACCCCAATCAAAGATTCAGACAACGATAAAGTATCAGAAAAATCAGCACTCACCGTCTTAACACCTGGGATATCAATTTTGTCTGCTTGTCTGCCAAAAACAGTCACCTGGTGACTGTCTTCAATGAGTTTTCTGACAATATGCTTGCCTAAGAATCCAGAACCACCTAATACAAGAACTTTCAATGCTCATTACCTATTTTTTCAATCAATAACTGACGACGTTTTTTAGCGACATTATTCCATAAAAAGTCTGATGACCTTTCATGCGCGTGTTGTGAAAAGTTATGTCTTAACTCTCTATCAGCGGCAACCAGCTGAATACTAGCAATCCATTTCTGCTTATCATGTGGATCAATCACAAATCCATCCACCCCGTCACTCACTACACCATCACCGCCCATTGGAGAGACTATACATGGTAAGCCGGCGCCCAATGCTAAATAAGTTACGAGAGGGCTCCCTTCCTCAATGCTCGGCAGAATAAAAACATCGGCTAGACGGTACAGTGATTCGATATCAGTGGTGAAAGGGATAAACTCAATACTATCGTCGGAAGAATATTGCTCAATCAGTGACTGAACACTCGGGTCAACTTTACCTACGATGATCAGCTTTCCATCAACATTCGCGTCATGCCAATATTCCAATAATAAATGAATACCCTTACGGACAATGACACTTCCTACAAACAAAAAAACTGGCTTATCATTGGAATCAGAAATAACGGGTAATATCTGATCCTGACTCAAACCATATGAAGTCGGTAAAATCTGTTGTCTAGATACACCCGAAGCGATAAGTGACTCAGTTACTTGAGGACTTGGACTGAACACATAATCAGCAATGGCCAGTTTTGCATTTTCATCCGCAATACTCGACTCATCAATAAGATGAGTCTTACCTATTCCCAACCTTAACTCTTCCTCAGACAATAGTTTTTCAGCAAACTTTTGATGGCAATTAATACTTTCTACTACAATAATTTTTCCTAATGACTTTAGATACTTAAATGTTTCTAAAGAACAACCCGGCCATAGAATAACCACATCGAACTTTCTTGCATAACGTCGAAAGCGCCACTCTGTAAAGCGTCTTATTCTCTCAATAGATACAAATTTAGACAGGACTCTGAGTAATAGGCTGGATTTTATTGCTTGTCTAACAAATCTTGATCCATTTGCTAAATCAGAGTGTATAGAAAAAATTTCAGAGCTTATATTCTGGCCATTCATACCAACAGCAATAGAATGAGCTGCATAACCAATACCATAAGGATGAATGTGATGATGCAGATAAGATAAAACCTTCATACTTGTCCTTGTGTTAATTTTGCTATCTAGTCTACAAGCAACTGAGAGATGGTATTTCACTAAACCATAACTTTAGACTAGCTGATTATTGCGCACGCACTCACATTGAGTAACCTATGCTCAGCATACTTTCATTTGAACGATTTCAGTACTAAAAGCATTAAATTACGCCATGCTAACCAACTGAACGGCGATATACTCACTAAACGGTAACCGGATTTAAATGCTTGCCCACGATGGCCAGCGTTAAACCAATACCATGACTCTGACATAAGTTGATTCATCATGTGACTATCAGCTGTGTGCTGTTTTTCATCAATCACGTCAGGAATATCAGGCGTATCCCCTCTCATTAAAGCATCTGTGCCGACACTGACTCTCTCTCGATGACATTCTTTTGCAAATGCCTCAAAGAACTTACGTTGGGTACTCGGCTGGTTATGTGTGATTGAGAGGTTGTGAAGTCTATAACGATAAAAATTCTTTGCCATAAAAAAAACAGCGCCTTTCTGCGACATTCTAAGCTGTAAGTCGATGTCTTCTGCTGTTTTAAAAAAACTCCGGCAACCACCGATACTTTTTATTACCTCAGTTTTTATCAAAAAAGTACCAAAATGTGTAATCGTATGTCCTTCTTGAAACTTACTATCAATACAGCGCGAATGTGTATCTTTGTGATATTGAAGAATATGACGGCCTTTTTCATCAATGGAAGTATATGAACCACAAATCGCTACATATTCGGGATGTTCGTTCAACCATTGAACTTGAATCATTAGGCGTTCTTCAGGAAATAAATCATCAGCGTCACACCGACAAAAATACTCGCCCTTAGCATTCTCGAGCCCAGTGTTGAATGCGGCTGAAATTCCTATTCCTGGCCCATCGACTATCTTAATTCTCGCGTCAGCATAACTCTTCGCAATCTCACGTGTGTTATCTGTCGATTTATCATCTATGATAATCAACTCAAAATCAGGATAGGTTTGTGCAAGAACAGAGTCTATGCTTTTCTTTATAAAGTCACCAGCGTTTCTAGCTGGCATAATCACTGAAACCAGTTTACTCATGCGACCCCTTGAGTTTAATAAAAGCATTTAGTAATAAATTCCAGCCTTCAAACGCAAAAGGTTTTAACCTGATTGACCGTTTTGCATATTTTATTGCAGCTTTTTTATTATTGTAGTTAAAAGCCCACCAGCCAAATTTCAAGGCAAATCTATGCTGAGAACTTATACTGCTAGTGGCTCGCCATTCTTCAGTGGCTGAAAATTGACCCTCAATACCTCTTCTACGCCATGCTTCGTTACAGGCTCTCATAGTCAAATTTTTCTGTTTTTGTTGGTTTGATGCACTAATAGATGAATTTAAGTAACGATACTTCAATAGAGGTTTATTGATATTTGCAAACTCACCAACCTCACTGAGTCTCAGCCATAAATCATAATCCTCGGCTGTCTCATATTCTTTTCTATACCCACCAACCTGATTTACAGATTCAGTTCTATACATAACTGATGGATGTTCAAGTGGACAATGCCCTGATAGTAACAACCGCTGTATTTTGTCATTGTCTGTTGGAACCTTTAATGTAGTTAACTCATCACCATCATCATCTATAATTATTTGAGCTGTACCTATACAAACAACATTAGGATTTTTCTCAAGATAATTGAGCTGCTCAAATAAACGATGAGGTAAAGCAATATCATCAGCATCCATTCTAGCGATCAATGGTGCTCTAGCCTCAGAAATACCTTCATTTAAGCTAGCAACAAGTCCTTTATTCTCTCGTGAAATAATTCTGATACGTCGATCTCGGTGAGCATATTCAGTTAACACGTTCGGTGTACTATCAGTCGAGCCATCGTTGATAATGATAAATTCAAAATCCGTGAAAGATTGCTCAAGAATACTTTCAATCGCGAGCTTTAAGTATTCACCGCCGTTGTAAACTGCCATTACTACTGAAACTTTTGGTAGAACATTCATCATTTAATATAGACTTTATTAATACTATGTAAAATTGTGAATGAAAGCATAACATCAAGGCCTAAAACTAGCATGAAAATATCAAGACATAAGCTAAATTGATTTGAAAGTTACTAGTCACATGGCGCATACAAAGAACATAAGTTGTGATATCAATCGACACACGGAGAAAACATTGAAAATTTTAATAGAAAATGGGACTTATGATTGTCATAATGCTGGCGATCTGAGTATGTTGAAAGTATGTATCGATAGAGTTCATGAGTTATTTCCTACATCAGAAATTTATACCGTTACAGAGTCACCAGAAAAATTGCTGAATGTTTCTGATAAAACAAAAGCAATTAGCTTTTTAACAGGCCGTTTGCTATGGCTTCAACCTCGTAATATCTTTGGTCCAGTACATAAATTACTTCCTTTTAACGATAAAATTATTGACGATATCGAACTGACTTTTAAAAGGAAGTTTCCACTTATATCACTACAGATTATAAAATGGCGATACCGGAGAGACCCTAACAAGAAAAAAGAAGTTGATAATTTCATTTGTACACTAAGAAGTTTTGATCTTGTTATTCTGAGTGGTGGCGGCTATATAACAGATTCCTTTGAAAATCATGCTTCAAAAATATTAGAAACACTAATTCTTGCAGATAGGTTTGCGATCCCATTTTATCTTTTCGGACAAGGTATTGGCCCTATTTTTTCTGAGAAGCTAGAAAATATAATAAGGATAATTTTGCCTAAAGCTAAGCTTATAGCCCTTAGAGAAAGGCTAAAAGGACCTGAGTTGTTAGAGAAACTGGGGGTAAACAAAGAAAATCTAGTCATTACTGGGGATGATGCAATAGAAATTGCTCGTTCCAGAAAAAACGAGTCAGAAGCTCATTCTTTAGGATTAAATATTCGATTTGCCAGCTATATGGGCGTCACTTCAGACAAAGCAAACATTATAGTATCAACAGCTGAGAATTATGCTGCAGAAACTGGGGCAGAGATAATTCCTGTCCCAATTTCATGGCATAAAGATGAAAATGATCTTGCACAAACCTCAAAACTTCTCAAAAACTTCAACAATAAAGATTCTGAGAATATTGAAACGATAGAAGGACTGATATCTCAAATTGATAAGTGCAGAATAATTATCACGACTAGTTACCATGCGGCTGTTTTTGCTCTTGCCAATGGGCGAACCGTAATAGCACTAATAGCGTCAGAATATTACGTTGATAAATTTCGTGGACTGGCAGATATGTTTGGTTCAGGAATGCAAATGATTGATCTGAAAAATGACAATTGGGAACAAGCCTACAAAGAAGCATTAAAATCTTATTGGTTAAACTTCAACGATTATAAAGCTGGTCTAGACGATGCTTCAATTAAGCAGATAGCAAAGTCAAAACAAGCATATTCAAAACTTTCACACGCTAGAACATAATGGCCAGCATGCAAAATAATACTTCTTTAAAAAAGCTCGTTGTCTCCGGAGCGATTTGGACAATTGGCGGGTATGTATCAGCTCAAGCATTGAGATTGGTTAGCAATGTTATTATGGCGAAGCTTCTCTTCCCGGAAGCATTCGGTCTAATGACATTAGTCATGGTGTTCATGCAAGGTATCAGTATGTTTTCTGATATCGGTATTATTCCCAGTATTATTCAAAGTAAACGCGGGAATGATCCGAACTTTTTGGATACAGCATGGACAATGCAGGTTATTCGCGGTTTTATTCTGTGGGGTATAGCCGTCATTGGCGCGTATCCATACTCTATTTTTTATAATGAGCCGTTATTAGCCACGATGATTCCTATCGCAGGCTTAAGTGCAGTAATTTCAGGTTTCAATTCAACAGCTTTAGCAACTGCTAATAGAGATATTAAGTTAAAAAACATTACTATTCTTGATGTTCTTGCTCAAGCTATATCATTAACGGTGATGATCGTTTGGGTATATATATCTCCAACGGTTTGGGGTTTAGTTGCTGGCGGACTTGCTAACGCCTTAGTCAAAATGACATTGACGCATCTATGGATTGCAGAAAGACGAAATCGTTTTCATTGGGAAAAAGAAGCCGCATCAAGCTTATTCAAATTTGGGCGCTGGATCCTTGTCAGCACAGCCTTGACATTCTTTGCAGCTCAAATTGATCGCATATTACTTGGGTATTTAATGGGTACGGCCACTCTCGGTATATATTCAATTGCTGCCATGTTCAAAGAAACTGCCTACAAAGCCACACAGATTTTAGGTAGTAAGGTTTTATTCCCATCCTACTCTAGGCTAGTTCGGGAAGAGAATCATGATCGTCTTTATAAAGCACTAAGAAAAACAAGAATTTTAATGGTTTCTGCCACATGGTTTGCTACCTTGACATTGATCTTGCTTGGCAGTCAGATTATCGATTGGCTTTATGATGAGCGATATCAAGATGCTGTGTGGATGATCCAAGTTTTACCACTGGGCTCATTTGTCGGAGTATTAGCTCTGACCTATCACAATGCTTATCTAGCGAAAGGTAAATCATCCTATATTTCCTTTCTGCTGATGTATCAACTGTTAATTCAAGTCAGTGTCATACTCATCGGCTATCATCTGAATGGCGTTCACGGAATAGTGATGGGGTTAGCAGTAATTGGCTGGCTTCTATACCCAGCTAATATGATTACAGCAATTAAATTAAAAATCTGGCAACCCGAAATTGATATCCCTGTTATTATTTTGGCAGGTATTGTGACGGCATTATATTTATCGTTTTCAGACATATCATTTATGATGACAAGCCAACCGTTCAACTAGCCGAAATTTAAATTTAAATAATCTTTAACTTGTTCATGAATGGACAATAACTGCTCATAGTTGTGTTTGAGTATTGACTGATGATTCCTTACGCCGATGGGTTGGTAATCTCCATTCATGACATCTTCGATGAAAAGAATGTTGTGCTCTAGACCATAACTTTCCAGTAAATTAACTATCTTTGCGTGAGATTTTGATACTAAGGCAATGGTTGGAATACCCTCCAACATAGCAGGCAAAAGAACATGTAGACGATTACTAATAACTAACTGGCAGTCTGCAAACAACTCGGCATAATATGTTTCATCTTGTGCTTGTGACACAATGAGCCTTTCTTGATTAAGTAACTCCAAGGCAAGTTGTCTGTTGTAGCTTACATCTTCATCTACTTGGGCATAAAATTTCACATTATCTTTGTTAAGCATATTTGCATCGGCATTTAAAAGCTTACCAAGACAATCTTCCACAAGATCAGTATCAGTTCCCCCCACTATCTCTGGTACATCTTTTCTGAAACTCAACATAACTGTACCGTGAGGACGATATGTTTTTTTCTTTACAGTCATTAAACATGCCATGTCAGGACAAAAAGTCGCCTGTTTGTGTAATTTAGTGATTTGTTCAAGACTGACTTTGTCTCTGAGACCAATGACACGATATCCACGGAATGTATCCACTGGTAAATCAGTCGCAACAGATATCCCAACAACACAACGTTTAACACCAATAAGTCGCCACACTGTTTGAATGATATGTGTCTTAAGCTTTTCACTAAGAGACTTTTTTACAAATCGTGGAGCTAGCCTGGCACATGGGGGATCTAATAATGATACTGTTTCACCATGGAATCTTGCAGATATAGCCAACTTAAATGCTTGTCGTATTCTGATCACAGGAATGTCAGATAGAATATTAGGCTTATTATTTAGCAGATATACTGAAGTTTGTTGTGAAAGCTCTTTATAGAGCAAAGAGAATATGAGTTGATCACCAAAATTATCATTCCTGTTATTAAAACTCATTATGATCAATATTTTTCTCCTAATTTTCTGCTGAGCAATGACAATCAAAATTGCTAGGACTCAATGGTGTACATATTATATGGACATTAGCTTCATAAAATGTAGACTTATTGTATTCATGTAATAAGCTCAAAAAAAACAAAAACAAGGTCAGCAATGCATAACTCTCCTTTAGTCAGTATTATCATCCCATGCTATAACAGAGAAAAATACATCAGAGATGCAATTGATAGCTGTCTCAGACAGACCTATCCAAACATTGAAATCATTGTAGTTGATGATGGCTCAAAAGATAATTCAGTTGATGTTGTCAAAACTTACAAGGATAAAGTTAAGCTAATCGTCCAACAAAATGGTGGTGTTAGTGTAGCTAGAAACACTGGTCTAAAAGCATCAAATGGTGAGTTTCTTATTTTTCTCGACTCTGATGACTGGATATCAGACGATCTCGTCAAGGAACATGTTAAAACATTTCAGAAGTGGCCTGAAATAGACATCACTTGCGCAAACTCTAAATCAATAATGCCAGATGGTAGCGAAAGTAAAGTCAATGACTGTAATTGGCCTAATCATCCTGATAACCCAAAAGAATTATTTTTACTGTCCCCTCCACCATTTCCAGCTTGTGAAATGTACCGAGCATCTAAAGTCAAATCATTAGGTGGCTTTTATGAGGACATGAGAGCTTTTGCTGACTCCAGTGTACGAATTAGAATCGTTCTAGACAATGGAAAAGTCGCAAGAACTGATGGAGGTTATGCTATCTATCGCCCGGTTGAAAACTCAATCACACGCAATAAAACAAAACTCCACTTTTATGCCATTAAATTGTTAAAAAAATTGAAATCTGAATACAGTGATAATCAAGAAATATCGATACTGCTAAATAAGCGCTTAAAGAAACACCGCGTCAGATACTGGCTGTCCAATTTCTCCCATCACTTATCTCTTCATCCTATATCAATTTTAAAACTAATTAGGCATCTGTTTATAGTTTCTAAAATTGATCCTGGCTATATCTTTTTCATTATTAAAGAAAAACCATGGCTATTAGATAAAAAAGATTCATTCTAAAAAAAGAAGGTTAGCAGAAGCTAACCTTACTTAGTAACAGCCGGAACTACTTTAACGTATTAATTATCTCATAATACACACGTTTCTTGAGAATGCTCGGCAAGTAGTCGGTTCAACGTTAGTGTTATCTTCATTAGTTGCATTAATAACTTCATTGATAGTCACACTTTTGATAGTACTTCTAGTGGTAGAACTTGGCTCCACTATTTCTGACGATATACTTTCAATGTTTGAAGTATCCCCACTCTCGCTAGGACTTAGATTTGATAAAGAGTAGCGACTTGCAGGTTGCTCGCTCTGAATAGTGACATCAGAAAGATTACTGTCGCTTGTTGAACCTGTTGAACCTGTTGAACCTGTTGAACCTGTTGAACCTGTTGAACCTGTTGAACCTGTTGAACCTGTTGAACCTGTTGAACCTGTTGAACCTGTTGAACCTGTTGAACCTGTTGAACCTGTTGAACCTGTTGAACCTGTTGAACCTGTTGAACCTGTTGAACCTGTTGAACCTGTTGAACCTGTTGAACCTGTTGAACCTGTTGAACCTGTTGAACCTGTTGAACCTGTTGAACCTGTTGAACCTGTTGAACTTGTTTCTAACTCTGTACTGCTCTGTTGAACAGAAGAAATATTACTTCTAAATCCATTAGAGGTTGTGTTCACAATATCCTCAGCTGCTTTATCATCAATGGAAGTTTCGTTTACCTGTTCTTCGATAACCGTATTTACGGCATCAGACACAGTATCTGAATCTTCAACAGCTTCAGAAAGACTTTCAGCAGGAGATAACATTAGACTTTGTAAGTTAACACCTGTATGAGTCTCGCATACATTAGTGGAGATATCCGTGTCGATATTAGCACCACTTTTTTCAATACAATCATTCTTTGAGTCTTCACGGTGCCAAATTTGGTTATGGGTGACCGAATAAGAGTTTGTGCCTTCGATATAAATCCCTCTCGAATTTGCTAAGTTATTTACGATTTTGTTCCCCCTAATGAATACATCTCTCGATTTCACCGAGTCTTCAGGTCTAACCGGAACACTAATCCCAGAGGTTAACTTACCAGCTTCATCTATGATTTGGTTATTTTCTATTACTAACCCATCACATGATGCACATCCAATCGCGTTACCTCCGAGGTTAATAAGCACGTTGTTTCTAATCGTAACATTTATAAATGATTCTTCACTTGTTCCATAACCTGTATCTAGACTAATTCCCCAACACCCTAGAGAAACTTTTCCAGCATCTTCTTTGATAGTATTATTTTCGATTAATACGTCTTTTAATAAACCATGACCAACTAAAGATACACCTTGGCAAACACCATCCACTATGGCTGATTTATACAACGTATTTCCTCTAACAGTAATGCCTTCAGCATGTTTCCCTTTGTTTGTTAGGTAGATATTATGATCCAAGCTTCTTCTATCGCCATTATTTTCAAAGTGATTGTTTTCAATCAGGCAATCATTACCCCCCCCCAAGAAGCCTTGCGTCGAGTTTTCGATGATTGTTGAATCTCTCAAAACCAATCGATCGTTCATCCGATTCGAGTTCGGATCCTCGGTTACGTTACTTCCAGCAGAGTAAACGCCTATTTTAAAACCTTGTATATGCATATTTCTGATTGTGAGATCATCAACATCATTATACATTCGTACTCCTACCCCACTGCCTGAAGTAGACAACAATGTTAGATTTTCTACAATGTAACCGCCATCTTGGTTTGCATTGCCACCATCTTCAAAGTTGATAACATAATATCCTGCAGTATTTATAATCTGAGGAGCATCTAGGGCAGCATCACCATAGTCACTAATTGAACATGGTTTTTCCGCAGAACAGTTTTTATTGTATAGCCTAGCTGTAGTGGTGGCCTCAAACTGCCCTCCACGACAGAAAAGTAGAGATCCCCCGGCATCCAACTTATTAAAACTCCATATTGCTTTGCCGTAGGTTTGAAACGCTGTTGATTCTGATAGACCATCATTGTTGTCACTACCTGTAGAGTCACAGACATAGTAATTTTGTGAGTAACTAACGGATGATATAAGAATTAAAGATATAGCTAAAAAGAATAAACTCAGTTTTTTCATGTCCATCTCCCCCCGTGATAATTCAGATAACACGGGTTAATGATATGCTTGATTCACAGTAGTATTAGTGATTTCTTTCACACAATTTAAACGGAAAAAATCTTTTTTTGATTTTTTGTGAACTTACAAACAGTATAACGACCTCAATCGATAATTACTTAGTCAAAGTTACTCAGACTTGGTTCAAAAAAAAAGCCCAGTGGATACACTGGGCTTAAAACTCTCTGGGGGGCAGAAAGTTTTTTATACTGCAGTGCTAATTTACCGTTTAATCTGATGTTCAGTCGTGAACGAAGTCACATTGTTAGTAGTTTAAAAAGAGTTTTTTTTAAACTAAGTGAATATTATAAAGCTCTAACAACCAGCTTCTTACCCGCTTTACATCTGGGTTTTGGCTTTCTTTTATCTTGATAATTGTTGATGAGCGTTTATCTTTTATCATGTCGATTACTGTGTTGACGTTTACTTCTTTTAAGTCATCTGCAAAAGCATAAACTAATGCAAAATCACATAAATTATTGATTCGCCTTGGTACACCCTCGCTATAACAAAAAATCGCAGCACATGCTTCATTGCTAAAAATTTTACGTTCAGCACCTGCAATTTGCATTCTATGCTCTATATATTTTTGTGTTTCTGGATAACTTAGTGCTTTAAGGTGATACTCCACACCAATGCGTTGTGCAAACTGTTCCAGTTCGGGTAAATTAAGCTTCTCAATTAACTCAGGCTGCCCAGTTAAAACTAGCTGCATAAATATATCAGCATCAATATTAACATTCGACAACAGCCTCAGCTCCTCTAATGCTTTAACTGATAGATTTTGAGCTTCATCCACAATTAGGACAATTTTTCTTCCTTTCGCATGCTGTTCAACAACATAATTAACGTAATCCCGATAACGCCCTGAGTTGTCTGTTGCTGAAGACTCTATTTCAAACGCATCTAAGACCCACTCCATTAACTCACCAAATGACTCGCTAGTATTGTTGATTAATCCAATAACATATTCATCGTCTAGATTTTGTAACAGTGTGCGGATTAGCGTTGTTTTTCCTGCACCAATTTCACCGGTAACGACGGTAAAACCGGCCTGACTCATCAAGCCATATTCCAGCATAGTTAATGCTTTTTTGTGATATGGACTCAAGTATACAAATCGAGGATCAGGAACAAGATTAAAGGGCTTAAATTTAAGACCGAAATGTTCTAAATACATAGATTAGTAATTCTGATGTGATGGTGGAGTATCAGCTTTATTCAACACTGTACCAATTAAATGAGTGCCCTCTAACAGCTGTAATGATTTTTTAATATTCGCTTCATTATTTTTTCCGTCTTCTAAAACCAACAAGGTACAGTCAAAATAATTTGTAGACAACAAGACATCATCTGTTTGTAATAAAGGTGGAACATCAAAGATAATTACCCTTGAGTTATATTGAGACTTAATATCTTTGACTAATGAAGCCATTTTAGGACTTGATAATAGCTCTGCCGAATCCTCTGCTCGCCCAACGCCGGGTAAGACAACTAATCGTTCAATTCCTGGATTAACGAGGACATGATGTAAATACAAATCCCCTTCGAGATATTCTTTTAACCCAACTTCTACATTTAAACCAAAGTACCTAGCAATTGAGGGACTTCTTAAGTCCATATCAACCAGTAATACTGTTTGATTGAGCTCCATTGCCACTGCTACTGCCAAATTAGTAGAAATCAACGACTTTCCCTCACCTGCTGTTGGGGAAGTTATTGCTATACTTTGCCAATCATTTTGCCTCATTTTTTGAAGCACTTGTGTTCTTAGCATTCTAAATACGGCCGATTGTGGATTGTTATAGTGTCCAGCAATAACTCGATTGCTTTCTAATGTACTAGCAGGAGTCTTAACCACCTTTGTTTGTGTGTATTGGATATTCTCTAGAGCAGGAGCTAACGGATCATGAGGGAAACTACTTTCTTGCTGAACATCATCCTTGACCTGAGTCTTTATTCGATCGTCCATATCATTGCCAGCATGCTTCTGTCTTGCTTTATCTAACGCTTTTTGAATTCTATCCATTATTAATTCCTATCAGAAGGTATGCTTAATTAAAGCAAGCTAACTTTACGCATTAATTTGAACCACAACACTTCTAAATTAACAACATAAAAATGCACTGCTATCACAGTAACAATAGCAACAAAAATAGCAAACACAATCCAGCGATTTCTGATTGTTTTTTTACGAGCTAACTCACGTGATGTTGTAATGACAGGAATCACTACTAAAGGAGTCTTACCAACTAAATGCGTCACTTGAGTGTAACCTCTAACCCCACCAAACAAAAGCTCTATGAGTAATGCCAAGCCCAATCCGGCCCCGATTGATGCTCCAACACCTAAAACAAGTAATTTTGGTCTGTTTGGCTTCTCCGCTTTGGATGGTACAGCAGGCGGTTCAATTAAAGAAAAGCTCTCGCCTTTATTCTCAGACTCTAAATTTTGTGCCAATTCAGCTTGGAGTTGCTTGGAACGTAACTCTCGATATTTTGCAAGTGTGTTGTCATGATCTCGTGTTAGATCACTATAAGCACGTTGAACCTGATAAGTCTCTGCAACCCTTTTTTCAAAGTCAGCAATCTTTTGCTTAATGTCTTCTTGCCTATTTTTTAGACGGGCTATTTCTCCTTCCGTTGAAGCAATTCTTGCTTGTATTTGAACATAAGCCGGATTTACATTCTTAGTTGATGATGTGTTACTTTTATCAGCATTAGCTGCCGTTTTAAGTCTTTCTTGTAACGACGAAATTTTACTATTCAGAGCCTTTATGTCAGGGTGATTTTCAGCATACTTTTCTCTCAGCGTACTTAGCTTCGCGCTAGCTTGTTCTAACTCTGCCTGAATAACTTCTTGGCTGTTTCCACTCACTCCTAACTCTTTTTCGAGTGCATCCAATTGACGCTTAGTTCTTAAAACATCCGGATGATTGGGTTCATACTTAGACAACAAGTCGCTGTACTGAATTCTGAGTTGCTCAAGTCGTTGCTGAGAAGTCGATACTTGATTTGGGTTTGTGATATTGCTAGATAACGCTGAAGGTATGGTTGACAATTGTAAACTAAGAGTAGTTACTTGATCTTTCAGTACTAAAATTTCATTTTGGTTGGTGTTTTGTTCATCAGTCAGTCGCTGAATCATTGACAGATTATATTGAAGTAATTCAGGTAAACTTTGGCTGTATCTATCTTTGAACTCAGCTATCTGTTTTTCAAGTTCACGGACTCGTGCCTGAAACTTATCACCTTCTTCTTTTAAAAAGTCCTTTGTTTCTGCTGCTCGATCAGTGCGCGCCTTTACATTTTCATTGAGAAACTCTGTAACAAGCTCGTTTGCTACTTGTTGTGCTTTTTGAGGAGATTTATCCATAAAAGAAACAGTGAAAGCAATACTCGCCCTCTTCGCTCGACCACTGACAGGGTCGGTAACATTAGCTTGAACTAAATCCACGCTAACATTAGATTTGAAAAGTGCAACTAAAGCTGATGTCGCCGTCGCTTTTTGTCTTTCCTCTCGATAAAGATTATATTTCCTAATCATCTCCATGACTCTTGATGTCGTCATGAGTCGCTGCTTAATAACTTCGATACGTTGATCAGCATAACTCGTCACTGTTGAACGAACTAGATCATTTGGAATTTCCTGAGACTCAATAAGAATCGTGCCTTCTGACTTATAGGTCGCTGGCAGGGAATAAACTACTAAGACTGTTGCAATAGCTAGCAATACGGCAGGGATAATTATCCAGTACTTTCTTCGCCATAGGATATTAAGGTAATCTCCTAAGCCTTTTACTTCTTCTTCCATTGATTATTTGCTCTTAGCTGATGTAATTAGTTTTAAGTTGATAATTAGCGAGAATAATGGATTCCATCCCAGTTATAGTCAACATTAAATGTGACAGCGTTACTGTTAACATTTCTCCCCTCAGACTCATCAATACTCCGATAACGATAGCCAAAAACAAATGACCATTGTTCATATAACTTCCACCTTAAACTAGGTGAGAAATCAATATATTTAGTAGTGTTGCTATTAAGGTCGTCAGCACTTGTGTACTCACGATAACTTGTTGATAAGTTGGCTTTGAGCTTTTCAGTCAAATCTCTACTATATGTGAATGTATATGCATCCTGCTCATTCACATCACCTTCACTTGATGGAAGTAAAGAACGACTTGCAGATAGAGTTATAGAATCCAACTGACCTTTTTTTGTAGCACTGATTGAGTAATTTAGTCCACTACTATTACTAGTTGTGGAGATGCCAGTAGAAGAGTTATTTTGACTATCTAGATAACGTGCCCCAATAAGTCCGTTAAGTGTCCATAGCTCGTCTAGTTGATATGTTGAAGTGAATCCAGCCGTATATGAGTCGTACTCATTATCTAAAGTATCTGATTCAGCCTGATAATTAACATAGCCAAGAGAAACCCCTCCACTTAATCGTTCAGAATACTGGTGTTGCCAAGCTAAATTTAGACTCTTTGTCTCGTTATCAGTCAAATTTGTATTACCTGTAGACAATCCACTACTTGATGCTGACTGTGTTCTCTTTTGATATGAAATACTGGTATTGACTGTATCCAATTCAGTCAATCTATAGCTATAGCTTGGAGACAATGATTTAGTGGTGGTTGTCGATGTATTACTGAAATCAGCTGTATCGTCCTCAGCAATTGAGCGAGACTCCCTTTCAGCATAATTGAGATTGAGTCCATATGAACTTCGCTCGGTTGAGTAAGATGTCGAAAAACCGAAGAATGGGTTTTCTTTATCTAATTCACTTAACTTATCATATCGACTGACTCGATACCCCATATTAATCTGTGACTTAGAGTTTTCTAACGTTCTTGAAAGAGATAATGTCGGGGTAATATTTAAACTGAAATCACCCTTTTTATTTTCCCTGAGTAATTCGTTATCGTCGTATTTAAATCCAGGGTCAGCATTAAAGTCAATCCCCCATTCCGCAGCATATCCTTGCCCGACTACCGATAATAATATTGCTAGAGATAAAGTTCTTTTCATTAAATATCTGCCACAACCACAAGCTAAGGAACAATCATCACATCACCACTCTCTAGAGTGATGTTTGTCTTCAATTCTTTACCTTTTTTTATCTCAGCGTATTTTACGGGCAGAACTTGTTGCTTAGTTCCATCTCTACGAAGCACAATAATATTGTTCTCTTCTGCGTAAGGCGATAATCCACCCGCTAAACTCAGAGCTTGCATGGCATCTAAAGGTTGATTCATCACAAATGAACCTGGGTTAAGTACTTTTCCTAAAATATGGACCCTATTGCCTTCAACATTAGTGACAGAAACTGTAACAACCGGATCAGC